>NZ_JBFUMO010000302.1:0-6961 GCF_054049355.1 Roseateles sp. P5_E11
CAGGGGCCTGGCTACGGTCTCGCGCTGATCCTGGGTTGGAAGAAGCCGGACGGCAAGGACTACCAGTACATCCCCCGCCGGCTGCTCGGGCGCCCGCCGGCCGCAGCCGCAGCCGCCTCGGCCCCGCAGTAGGCACGGCGACATTCGACGGTCCCAGGGAGAACACAAGATGAAGAAGACACAGAAGGATCAGGCCAGCCACCGAACGCGCAATGCGGTGGGCGCCGCGGTGCTGCTGCTTGCCGGCGGCGCCGCTGCCTGGCTGTACGGTCACAAGCCGGCCGGCGAAGCACCGGTTGCCGTGCAGGCTTCGGCGCCCGTAATGCCCGCAGCGCTCGCAACACCAGCCGAAGCAGCCAGCGCCGCAGCCGTCGCGGTCCAGGCAGTACCGACGCCTGCCGCGAGCAGGCCCGTGCTGCCCGGTCGCGCCAATGTCGCAGCACCGCCCGAAGGCGAATCGCCGACCGAGTCGCTGCGCAAGGTGCAGCTGGGCCTGAACGGCGGGACTGCGGAGGATGCGCTGAAAGCGGCCCAGACGCTTCAGCATTGCTCAATGATGTCCAAGGTCCCGGAAGCCCTCTTCGCCCTCCGCGATCAACCGGACCTGATGCCAGCCAATGTCAAGAAGGCGCTCAAGGACATGGGCGGCGAGGAGGGCGTGAGCAACGAGACGATCACCAACGCCCAGCGCGAGCAGCGTCGCTGCCAGGTCTTCGACGCCGCCACGCTGGCGCGCAGCGGTGAGCTCCTGCAAAAAGCCTATGAGGGCGGTGCTGCAGGAGCGGCGATGGCCTATCTGCAATCTCTGCAGGCTCCCGACGCCAAGGACAAGGCGGACCCGGCGCTGCTCGCCAGGCTGCAGGCCGATGTGCGCAAAGCTGCGCTGGCGGGTGATCGCAACACATTGATGTCGTTTGCCATGGCATCGGGCGATATGGCGCGCGACCTGGGCATTACGCCGACACAACGTAGCGGCTATAAGAATGCCTATCTGCAGATCACGGAAGAGCAAATTCCGGGCATGGCAAAGGGGATGGAAAAGGTAATCGATGCGGTATCACAGATGAACCCGTCGGCACCCCTCACCGCCGCGCAGCAACGCGAGGCCGACGCGCTGGCAAAACAGGTGGTCGACACTTGGCGGCGCGGCCGCAAGGGTTGATCACTTCGGAAACAAGCACTCCAAATGCAATACACCAAGACCCTGGCCACCATCGCCCTGTTGGCACTCGCCACCGCCGCTCCGGCGCAAGGCGTCGAGACCGTCACGCCTGATCGGGCGCGCGCCAACTTTGGCCGCCCGATCACCCTCGCCGCCGACGACGTGCGTGCCTTCCCCGCGCCGTCCGCCGGCTTCGCCGACCCGCGCGCCGGCGTGGCGCCGGGGCGCATCGAGGAGCTGAGCTACGCCTCCGGCGTCACCGGCACGCGGCGCTTGGCCGTCGTCTACCTGCCGCCCGGCTACTCGGCGCAGCAGCGCTACCCGGTGCTCTACCTGCTGCACGGCATCGGCGGCAACCAGCACGAATGGCAAGGCTATGTGCGGGCCAACACCGTCCTGGACAACCTGATTGCCGACGGCAAGGCGCTGCCGATGATCGTCGTCATGCCCAATGGCCGCGCGCTGCCCGACGACAGCTCGCCGCCCGCGGACCGCGTGTTCACGGCGGAGAACGCGGCCGGGTTTGCCAAGTTCGAGCGCGACCTGATCGAGTTCCTGATCCCGGCGGTCGACGCCAAGTACCCGACGCTGGCAGACCGCCAGCACCGTGCGCTGGCCGGCCTGTCGATGGGCGGCGGCCAGTCGCTGAACTTCGGCCTGGCCCACCTCGACACCTTTGCGTCAGTGGGCGGGTTCTCCTCCGCACCCAATACCAAGCCGGCCACCGAACTGCTGCCCGACCCTGCCGCCGCGCGGCGCCAGCTCGCGCTGCTCTACCTGTCCTGCGGCAACAAGGACGGCCTGATCAACGTCTCACAGACCGTGCACCGCGCGCTGAAGGAGCGCGGCATCCCGCACCTGTGGAACGTGGACGAGTCCGGCCATGACCGCGAGAGCTGGGCCGAGAACCTCTTCCACTTCTCGCAGCGCCTGTTCCGCTGAGGCCTGGACCGGTGCTCAGACTCTGCATCACCCTGCTGATCGGCCTGCTCGCCCTGCCGGGCATCGCCGTGGCCGAACCACCACTCGTCAAACCGCGCCTCGTCGTCCTCACCGACATCGAGAACGAGCCCGACGACACGCAGTCCCTCGTGCGGCTGCTGCTCTATGCCAACGACATCGAGCTGCGCGGCCTCGTGGCCACGACCTCGGTGCACATGAAGCAGGGCGTGCATCCCGAGTCGATCAAACGGGTGATCCAGCGCTACGCCCAGGTGCTGCCCCGGCTGCGCCAGCACGACCGCGCCTACCCCGATGCCGCGCAGTTGCTGGCGCGCGTCGTGACGGGCCAGCCCGGCTACGGCCTGCAGGCCATCGGTGACGGGCGCGACAGCCCCGGCTCCGAGCTGCTGCTGCGTGAGCTCGAACGCCCCGATCCGCGCCCGCTGTGGGTCAGCGTCTGGGGTGGTGCCAACACGCTGGCGCAGGCCCTGCACAGCCTGCGCCATACGCACCCGAAAGCAGCCGTCGACGCGGCGGTCAGCCGCCTGCGCGTCTACACCATCTCGGACCAGGACGACAGCGGTGCCTGGCTGCGCCGCGAGTTCCCGGGCCTCTTCTACATCGTCAGCCCCGGCAGCTATGCGCGCCCCACCTGGGCCGCGATCCACCGCGAGATCGAGGGCATCGACAACCAGCACGTCAGCAACGCCTGGATCGTCCGCAACATCCAGCAGGGCCACGGCCCGCTGGGCGCCGCCTACCCGGACATCGCCTACGGCATGGAGGGCGACACGCCCTCCTTCCTCGGCCTCATTCCCAACGGCCTGAACGCGCCCGAGCACCCGAACTGGGGCGGCTGGGGCGGGCGCTACGAGCAGTACACGCCGCGCCGCGAGGACACCGACCCGGACGGCTTCACCGGCGGCGTGCCCGTCGAGACCGAGACGCGCCCGATCTGGACCAATGCCGTGGATCGCTTCCGGCCCGTTGTTCCTGCAGCTTACGGCCGCCCCGTCAAGGCCGGGGAGCGTGAGTTCAACGATGCGCTCGTGACGCTGTGGCGCTGGCGCGAGGCCATCCAGAACGACTTCGCCGCCCGCATGCTGTGGACGACGCGCCCGCCCGCCGAGGCCAACCACGCGCCGGTCGTGCGCCTGGCCCATGCCACCGAGCTGCATGTACGCGGCGGCGACTGGGTCACCCTCGACGCCAGTCCCAGCAGCGACCCCGACGGCGACAGCCTGAGCTTCCTGTGGCTGGCCTACCCCGAGGCCGGCACGCTGAAAGCCCCGCTGCCGCTGGGCACCGAGGTTCAAGCCCGCATCGGCCTGCGCACACCCGAGGTGGACGCGCCGGCCACCGCCCACGTCATCGTGCAGGTCACCGACAAAGGCACACCCGCCCTCACCCGCTACCAGCGCGTCATCCTGCACATCGAGCCGAAGGCCCCATGACGCGTCGACAACGCCACGCGACCCGCTGGCTCGCCCTCGCCGCGACCGGCTGGTTGACGGGATGCGTGATCAACGCAGCCAAGCCCTACGACGGCGCGGCGCTGGATCCGCACGGTGAGCGCGCCATCGCCGTGGTCGGCGTCACGGTTGATCGCCCGTGGCGCTTCGAACGGTTCGGGGTGGTCCTGGACCAGTACGACGTGACCCAGCAGAAGATCACGGGCAATTGCTTTTCGTACAACCGGATCGAGGCCGGCGCGCCCGGCGTCCCAGGCCCGACTCGTTTCTTCGCCTTTGACGTGCCCCCGGGCCACTACGTCTACAGCGCCTTCAACGGCGGCAGGTTCGCAGCGAAGGACCAGGCATTCCTGCTGCCTGCAGGTCGTGCCATGTACATCGGCAACTTCGTCCTCGGTGACAACGACAGCGTCACGCTGCGCCGCGACACCGCGCAAGATCGCGCCGCATTGGCGCAGGCCCTGCCAAAGCTGGTTGCCCAAATGGAGACGGCCCCCACGGTCGCGGCAACAGCGGCGAAACCGTTCCTGTGCACGCCTTGAGGGTCACCGCCTGGCGCCACCCTTCTCTACCGTCGCTAACCAGACCTTCGTACACACGCGAAGTCGAGTAAAGACAGCTGCGCCAGTGACTCCGACCGCGCCCTGACGATGAAAATCGGACCCGCGGCGTCTCACTCCCTCTCACACATCGAAAAGGAATTTCCCATGCGCAACGGACCCTGGGCRAACACGCTCGCYGCCGCCYTCTGTCTGCTGTCGGCCTGCKCCGCYGGCGCCCAGCAATCCSGCCCGACGAATCTGGAACCGCGCGTGGWGGTGGCCGGCAAGARGGRCGACCTCTCCGCGTGGYTCCGGGCCGAAAGCCAGCGCTTCGTCGTGTACTCCGACGCCARCCAGGAAGACGTCACCCAGCTGCTGGACAACCTGGAGAAGCTCGACCATCTGCTGCGCATSTACACCCAGCCCCTGCGCCAGGCCGAACAGCCGGAACCCAAGCTGACGCTGTACTACCACAGCCGCGCCTCTGCCCTGGGTGAGATCGACGCCAGCGTGCCGGCCGATGCCGTGGGCCTGTACAGCAGCTGCACCTCCGGCGTCCAGGGGTTCGGGGTGCATCTGGAACGCGTCCCCAGCCTCCGCGACGAGCAGCTCGACAAGTCCCCGCTGAACGACACGCYGTCCTATGTCTTCGAGGCGTATGCGCGGCACTTTCTCTATCGCCATACGGACATCCGCACCCCGACGTCGTTCATCGATGGCTTCGCGCAGTACTTCTCCGCAGTGCGGTTCTCGGAAAAGCAGATGGTGGTGGGTCGCACACCGAAAGCCATCGCCCGCTACCTGAAGTTCATCGATGACGGCCGAAGGTACAGCCTCGAATACGACGACGTCCTGCAACACCGGCTCGCCAACGCCCACAACTACGCCGGCGACGCGGGCGTGCGCCTGGAGTTCGAGGCGAAGTCCTGGCTGTTGACGCACTACATGCTGTCAACGGAAGACAGGCGCAAGCGCCTGAACCGGTATCTCGGGCTCGTSGACCGCGGCGCTTCCCCGACGACGGCCTTCGAACGGGCCTACAACGTCAAGGCATCCGAGATCAGCGCGGTGATGTGGCGGTATGGCCTTCGGGGCATGGAGGCCCTGCGGGTGGCACAACCATCCCTTCCGGCTGCACGGCTGAGGTTCCATGCGCTGCCCCGCGCGGCGGGCGAATTCGTGCTGGCGGATGCCGCCTTGAAGGCGTGCCCGAACCGGCCAACCGGGGAGGCGCTGCTGAAGAAGGTCGCCGGCCTGGCGGTGCAGTTCCCGAACGACGACCTGGCCCGCCTCACCTTGAGCCGGGCGCAGATCGACTGGGGGAACCCGCAGGAAGCCTTGCCGGCGCTGAATGCCGTCCTGCAAGGGGATGACGCCAACTTCGAGGCCCGGTATCTGTTGGGCATGGCTAATCTGCGCCTGGCCGAGCGCAACGAGGGTGATGCCAGGCGCGCCTATCTCCAGGCCGCCCAGGGCCATCTGCAGCGCGCCCGCGGCTTGAATCCGCAATCACCGGAAGCTGCCTTGGCCGTCTTCAAGACCGAAGTGGCCGCCACGGATGCCCCAGACAGTGCTGCGCTGCAGGGTGTCATCTCGGCCTGGCAGACCGCGCGCGAAGTCGACGCGCTCGCGCGTTCCGCAGCGCTGGCCTACGCCTATGCCGCCAATGCAGACGAGGCACACCAGACTCTCGTTTCGCTAGTACAGAACATGCGCGATGAGCCCATGGCTCAATGGGCCAGGCAGTGGCAGGGTCGCCTCAACGCAGGCGTAACCCGTGGCGACATCCTCGCCGAGATGCGCCGCGACCCCGTGCCCGACGCGCCCTTCAAGGAGTGGACGGTCGACAAGGAAAGCGTGATGCAAAAGGTGGAACTCAGCTACGCCCTGGAGATGGCGCAGCCCTTCATCAAAGCCACGCAGGAGCAGCAAGGCAAGGCCGGGCAACCGGCAAGTGACCTCAGCGGCGGCAACCGGAAGAAGTAGGGCTGCGAACATGGCGCTGCAGGTACCGGTCGCGCACCTGAGCGGTCGCGGACGGGGCCCGCTTGCCGATCCTCAGTCGTTACGCGCTCACTGCCCAGTTCCAAGCTTGAACACGCCAACCACCTCGGTCAGGCGCCGCGCCTGCTGACTCAGGCTGTCCGCGGCAGCCGCCGATTCCTCCACCAGCGCCGCGTTCTGCTGGGTCACCTGATCCAGCTGGTTCACGGCGTTGCTGACCTCTCCGATGCCAACGCTCTGCTGGTCCGCGGCGGCGCCGATCTCTGCAATCAGCGTCGCGACCTGCTGCACGTTGCGCACGATCTCTTCCATCGTCACGCCTGCACCTTCGACGAGCCGCACGCCGGCATCCACCCGCTCCACGCTCTCGCCGATCAATACCTTGATTTCCTTGGCCGCGGTCGCGGCGCGCTGTGCCAACGTGCGCACCTCGCCCGCAACAACCGCGAATCCGCGGCCATGCTCGCCCGCTCGCGCAGCCTCGACGGCGGCGTTCAGGGCCAGGATATTGGTCTGAAAGGCGATGCCGTCGATCACGCCGGTGATGTCGGCAATCTTGCGCGAGCTGGCACTGATGTTCCCCATGGTCGTGACCACCTCCGAGACGACCGCGCCGCCTCGCGTCGCCACCTTGCTGGCGGCACCAGCCAATGCAGCGGCCTCACGCGCGGACGCAGCGCTGCGCTGAACGGTGGCCGTGAGCTCCTCCATCGACGAAGCGGTCTCCTCCAGATTGGAGGCCTGCTCTTCAGTGCGCTGGGACAGGTCCGCGCTGCCGGTGGCGATTTCCTGCGAACCCGTCGCGATCGATTCGCTGCTCAGGCGCACCTGATCCACGA
>NZ_JBFUMO010000303.1:0-6959 GCF_054049355.1 Roseateles sp. P5_E11
CGCCCGACAAAATCGCGCTGCGCCGTGCGATCTCGCTGGCCTTCGATGTGCGCAAGGAAATCAAGAGCGCGCGCCGCGGCCAAGGGACGCCGGCCCAGGCGCCCATCGTGCCCAACACCAGCGGCTACGACCCCGCGTTCAAGAGCGAGATGAGCGACTACGACCCGGCGCGCGCCAAGGCGCTGCTGGACATGTATGRCTACGTCGACAAGGACGGCGATGGCTGGCGGGACCTGCCCGATGGCAGCCCGCTGATCCTCACGCGCAACACCGAGCCCAACTCGCTCAACCGCGCCATCGACGAGCTATGGGAGAAGGCCCTGCGCGCCGTTGGCATCCGGCTGCAGGTCAAGATCCAGCAGTGGCCCGAGAACATGAAGGCCGCGCAGGCCGGCAAGTACCAGATGTGGCCGGTGGGCTCGACGGCGGCCTCGTCGGACGGCCAGGAGGCCATGCAGCGCCTCTACGGCCCCGCTTCGGGCACGCAGAACCTGCCGCGCTTCAAGAACGCGCGCTTCGACGAGATCTACGACCGCATGCAGGCCATGCCTGACGGCCCCGAGCGCGAGGCCCTGTTCAAGGAGGCCAAGCGCATCGCCGTGACCTACATGCCCTACAAGGTGCATGCCCACCGCATCCTGACCGACATCGAGCAGCCCTGGATGAGCGGTTTCCGCCGCCCGCTGTTCTGGCAGGACTTCTGGCAGTTCGTGGATATCGATCCAGCAAAGCAGCCTGTCCATTGATTTCCGCGGGCGCGTCCCGCAGATTCGACCGACTGTCGCAACACGCTGGCCTGCACGCGCCAGGCCGCTAGGCTTCGTCCCATCAACCCCGAAAGGAGCCCCAAGATGAACGACGCAGAAGAACTCAACAAGCTGGCCGATCTGCATGCACGCGGTGTGCTCAACGACGAGGAGTTCGCCCGCGCCAAGGCCCGCTTGCTCAGCGGCCAGGCCAGGGCGAGCCAAGGCAGTGCGGCAGGCCCCAACGTCGGCGCCGTCAACGGCCTGCGCCGCGCCCGCATCGACCGCTGGGTCGGCGGCGTCTGCGGCGGCATCGCCCGCACGACCGGGCTGGATTCCTGGGTCTGGCGCCTGATCTTCACGGTGCTCTTCCTGGCCTTCGGCAGCGGCATACTCCTGTACGTCCTCCTCTGGATCTTCGTGCCGGAGGAATGAAAGAGGCCCTTGGGCCGACGCCTCCAGTGACTGCCACGGAACCGGCTTTGCCGGGCCGTCGGCAGTGCCCCCTTGAGGGGGCGGCCGTCAGGCCGTAGGGGGTGGGATAAATACACCAGGAGACAGCCCGATGAAACAGCTCGCCGGCCTCGACGCCAGCTTCCTCTACCTGGAAACGCCGCAGATGCCGATGCATGTCGGCGCCCTGCACCTGCTGGAGCTGCCTGTCGGCTACGACGGTGACTACGTCGAAGACCTGCGCGAGCACATGCGGKCGCGCATGCCGCTGCTGCCGGCCCTGCGCCGCCGCCTGGTTGCGATGCCGCTGGGCCTGTCCAATCCGGGCTGGGTGGATGCCGACCCCGATCTCGAGGAGCACATCGTCGAGATCCCGCTCCCTGAAGGCAGCGGCATGGCTAACCTGGAGGCGCAGGTCGGTGCCCTGCACCCCGTGCTGCTGGACCGCAGCCGGCCGCTGTGGAAGTTCCATGTCTTCACTGGCCTGGAGCCGGGCCCCGACGGCCAGCAGCATGTGGCCCTGTACACCCAGCTCCACCACGCCGCCGTGGACGGCCAGGCCGCCGTCGCGCTGGCTCAGGTCATCCTCGACCTGAGCCCGGAGCCGCGTGCCATCGACGCCATCGCCGCGCGCGGCAAAAAGCGCGGCCAGCTCGGCACCGTCGGCATGCTGCGCGCCGCCGTGTCGCAGCAATGGAAGCAGACCGTCAAGCTGGCCCGCTCCCTGCCCAGCGCCGCCAACATCCTCGGCAACATGGCCATGGGCTACGCGGGCGGCGCCGCGGCCGGCGCCTCCATCGACAAGCTGCGCACGCTGCTGGGCGACGTGGCCGCCCAGACGACGGCGGTGGTGCGCGGCAAGACAGCCGTCTCCAGCCTGGGGCCGGCGCCACGCACGCGCTTCAACGTCAGCCTGTCTGACACCCGCTCTTTCTCGGGCGTGACCCTGCCGCTGGCCGAACTGCACCGCACCCGCAAACGCCACCACGCCAGCGTCAACGACGCGGTGCTCTTCGTCATTGGCGGCGCGCTGCGGCGCTACTTCGCCAAGCACGGCCCGCTGCCGCGCAAGAGCCTGATCGCCGCCGTGCCCGTGTCCACACGCGCTGCCGGCGACACCACGTCCAACAACCAAGCCACCATGACCTTCATGAGCCTGGGCACGCACCTGAGCGACCCGAGCGAGCGCCTGGCCCATGTGATGGCCTCCAGCAAGGCCATGAAGGCGCAGATGAGCCAGCTCAAGAGCCTGATGCCGACCGACTTCCCCTCCTTGGGCATCCCATGGCTGATGCAGGCCGGCGCCATGCTCTACGGCCGCGCCAAGGTGGCCGAGAAGCTGCCCGTCGTCGCCAACGTCGTCATCTCCAACGTGCCCGGGCCACAGCTGCCGCTGTATCTGGCCGGCGCCAAGATGCTGACCAACTACCCCACGTCGATTGCCGTGCACGGCCTGGCGCTGAACGTGACGGTGCAGACCTACAACCAGTCCCTGGACATCGGCCTGATGGCCTGCGGCGAGGCCTTGCCGGAGACGGCGGAGCTGTCGGCGTACGTCGAGGCGGCGTTCATGGAGTTCCAGGCGCTGCCGGTAGCGGAGGTTGTCGAGCCTGAGCCGGTGCCAGTGGTGAAGAAGGCACCGGCCAAGAAGGTCGCCGCCAAGAAGACGGTGGCGAAGAAGGCGGCGGCGCCAGCCAAGCGGCGCCCGGCCAAGGCCACATGAGCGCGTGAGCGATGCCGTCTGCCAAGGCTGTGGATCGGCGCTGCCGTCCGCAGATGCCGTGTGCGCACGTTGCGAGGCCGAGCTGACCGCCGCGACAGCCATGCCGCCTGGCAAATACATCTGTCCGCATTGCCAAGAAAGGTTCGCTGCACTTGCGCCTGTGCCCTGGCCGCCCAAGGTGCCATGGTGGCGGCCCACGACTATGCGGCTGCAGTGCCCACACTGCGACACGCCGCTGCGCGACCGCCACGCGGTGCAGCTGCCCGGCTGGCTCACCGTCAGTATCTTCGCCACCCTCATTTGCGTGCAGCTCTTCGCGACCGGATGGTTGCGCCTGGTGATCGGCTTCCCGCTGCTGGCGCTCTACGCGCCGCTGATCCACGCGAGCTGGAATATCCGGAAGGACGCGGACAACCCGCATCGCTTCGTCCCGGGCAATTTCCGCTTCTGGGCACAGGGCAATGAAAAGCTGCAGCAGCAGGTGGAGCGCGTCCGGCAAGCCCCTGGCGATTCGCCCCGCTGACGTCACCAACGCGACACCCCAGCCCCGGGCAAGCACGCCCCGGAAACAGGCGACAGCTGGCTAACATCGCCGGGCCTGCCCGTTCCCCGCTTTCCGCATGCCCGCCTCCCGCTCGCCACGTTTCTCACACTGGCACCAGACCCCTACCACCCCTCATCCCGACTGGTCCGACTTGCGCGCACCCAACGCCTGGCTGCTGATGCTGGAGGGCCGCGCGCCCTGGGAGTACGCGGCCCTGCTGGCCACCATGCCGTGGATGAAGAAGCTGCCACATGGCGACGGCCACCCGGTGCTCGTCTTCCCCGGCCTCGGTGCGCACGACTTCACCACGGCACCGCTGCGCGCCATGCTCGACTCGCTGGGCTACGCGACCCAGGGTTGGGGCCAGGGCTTCAACTTCGGCCCACGCGCCGGCGTGCTGGAGCAGACCAWGGCCGACCTCATCGAGCTGCACCGGCGGCACGGCCGCAAGGTCAGCCTGATCGGCTGGAGCCTGGGCGGCATCTATGCCCGCGAGCTGGCCAAGGAATGCCCGGAACTGGCGCGCTGCGTCGTCACGCTGGGCACGCCCTTCACCGGCCATCCGCGCGCCACCAACGCCTGGCGCTTCTTCGAGATGGTCAGTGGYCATGCGTCCAACGACCCGGAGCTGATGGAACAGATCCGCCAGGCACCGCCGGTGCCGACGACCTCCATCTACTCCAAGAGCGATGGCGTCGTCGCCTGGCGCTGCAGCGTCAACGCGCCCTCGCCGCTGGCCGAGAACATCGAGGTGCAGGCCAGCCACATCGGCCTGGGCGTGAACCCGATCGCGCTGTATGCGCTGGCGGACCGCTTGGCACAGCTGGATGGCGAGTGGAAGCCGTTCGAGCCCAAAGGGGCGCGACGGTGGTTCTACAGGACGCCGGTGCGGCCGTAGAACGCCCAGCCACCCGTCGGGCACGCATCGTGCAGCATGCACGACGGTGCTCTTGTGTGCTGTTGACAACCCCACCATGCCCTGGACCTTCGCCCACCCCGCAGCCGTCCTGCCCCTGCGGTCTCTCTGCCCCCGCTGGCTCTCGTTTCCCGGCCTGATCCTGGGGGCCATGGCCCCCGACCTGAGCTACTACGTCGGCATGCACGGCCCCTGGCGCGCCTTCTGCCACACGCCGATGGGGGTCCTGACCGTCTGTCTGCCGGCCGGCCTGCTGTTGTTGGGCCTCATGCTGCGGTGGCCGCGCCCGCTGACCGTGCTGCTGCCCGAGCCTCACCGGTCGTTGGTGCGCGGTGAGCTACAGCCGCCGCCGCGAGCGGCCGTCGCGCGCTGGGCGGTCGCCGTGCTCTCCATCCTGCTCGGCGCGGCAACCCACCTGCTGTGGGACCTCTTCACCCACCCCGTGCCGCCACTCACCGACCTGCTGCCCTGGCTGGCCCAGCCGCTGCTGACCTTCCTGGGCCGGCCGCTGACGGTCGCCCGGCTGCTGCAGCACCTGAGCACCGTGGCCGGCGCGCTGGTCCTTGCCGTCGCCTACGCCCGGGTGGTGCGCCGGCAGCCCGACCGCACGGAAGCGCCGGACCCGCGGCGCGCCCGCGTGCTGTGGGCCTGCCTGGCGGTGGCGCTCGCGGTCGGCGCACAGTCCGCCTGGGCCCTTACGCCCGACACGCTGCCCGGCTACCCGATGCGCCGGCTGGTGCGCACGGTCGTCTGGAGCACCAGTTGCTTCGCCACGCTGTTCGTCATCGGCAGCGTCGCCTGGTGGCGCCGCCTGGGCGACGCCTGACCCTTGAACCCATATTCAACCCGCTCCCGCATCTCGCGGTAAGGTATCGCCCTTAACCCGGACCCCCGACCATGCAACACCACACCCTCGCCGCCGAAGACAAGGCCGCCAAGAAAGACGCCCCCGAGAAGATGGAAGAGCAGCTGCTCTTCAAGGGCCGCTTCGTGATGATCTTTGGCGAGATCGACGACAAGATGGCGCACGCCACCTGCCGCCGGCTGCTGGCCCTGTCGCAGGACTCCGATGCACCGATCACGCTGCTGATCTCTTCCCCTGGCGGCCATGTGGAGAGCGGTGACGCCATCCACGACATGATCCGCTTCGTGCGCGCCCCGGTGAACGTGATCGGTACCGGCTGGGTGGCCAGCGCCGGCACCCACATCTACCTCGCCGTGCCCAAGGAGCGCCGCTTCGCGCTGCCCAACACGCGTTTCATGATCCACCAGCCTGCCGGTGGCGCTGGYGGCCAGGCCAGCGACATCGCCATCCAGGYCAAGGAGATCCTGCGCGCGCGCGAGCGCCTCGCCACCACGATCTCGCGCGAGACCGGCCAGCCGCTGGAGCGCGTGCGCTCAGACATCGAGCGCGACTTCTGGATGAGCACGGAAGAGGCCATCGCCTACGGCCTGGTGTCGCGCGTCATCGAGCGCCAAGTGGACCTGGGCTGACCCGCGATGCGTGTCTCGGCCAACGGCGTGCAGATCGAAGTGGACATCCACGGCCCGGACAACGGCGAGCCCTTGCTGCTGATCATGGGCCTGGGCATGCAGCTCATCGCCTGGCCCGAGGGCTTTGTGGACGAGCTCGTGGCCCGCGGCTTTCGCGTCATCCGCTTCGACAACCGCGACGTCGGGCTGAGCCAGCCCTTCGATGAACTCGGCACGCCCAATATCCCGATGGCGGCCCTGCTGCACACGCTGCGGCTGCCGGTGAAGGCCCCCTACCAGCTCAGCGACCTGGCGCGCGACACCGTTGGTGTGATGGACGCACTGGGCATTGCCAAGGCCCATGTCTGCGGTGCGTCCATGGGCGGCATGGTGGCCCAGCATCTGGGTTTTTCACATGGCCAGCGCCTGAAGAGCCTGACGCTGATGATGACGACCAGTGGCGACCGCAGCGTGCCCAAGGAGAGCCTGAAGGTGCGCCGTGCGCTGCTGTCGCGCCCGCGGCCGGCCACGACGCCGCAGCAGAAGTTCGAGAACATCCTCGACCACTACGCCAGCCTCTACGGCATCATCGGCAGCCCCGGTTACCCACCCGAACCCAGCCAGTTGCGCGAACGCCTCGCGAGCGGCGTGAAGCGGTCCTTCCGGCCTCAGGCAGTCGCTCGCCAGATCGTGGCCGTCGCCGCCGATGTGCACCGCGCCGAGCGGCTGCCACGCATCACGGCGCCCACCCTCATCGTCCACGGCGAGGACGACGCGCTGATCCCGGTCGCCGCGGCGCATGACCTGGCCAAGCGCATTCCCGGCGCTCGGCTGGAAACCATTCCCGGCTGGGGCCACGACCTGCCGGAGGTGCTGTGGCCGCGGCTGGCCGCTGAAATCGCGGCCAATGCGGCCCGGGCCTGAGGGCCTCAGCCCTCGGCGCCGCCCAGCTGCTCGACCGCCTCGTAGGCCCTGACCGCAGCGTCGGCCTCGGCGGCGCGCGCGGTTTTCTCCGCCTGGGCGGCGGCCTTCTCGTCGGCCAGCTTGGCCTCGTAGGCCTGCCGCTCCATGGGGGAGACCGTGCCATCCTCGTCGGTATCGGCC
>NZ_JBFUMO010000304.1:0-6957 GCF_054049355.1 Roseateles sp. P5_E11
CCCCTGTTCCATCCACGACCACGACCAGGCGATGGACTACGCCCGCCTGTTGAAGACGGCGCGCGAGGAACTGAGCAGCGACCTGCTGATCGTCATGCGCGTCTACTTCGAGAAGCCGCGCACGACGGTGGGCTGGAAAGGCTACATCAACGACCCGCGCCTGGACGGCAGCTTCCACATGAACGAGGGCCTTCGCCTGGCGCGCCAACTGCTGCTCGACGTGAACGCGCTGGGCCTRCCGGCCGGCACCGAGTTCCTGGACCTGCTGTCGCCGCAGTACATCTCCGACCTGATCGCCTGGGGCGCCATCGGCGCGCGCACCACCGAGAGCCAGAGCCACCGCCAGCTCGCCTCGGGCCTGAGCTGCCCGGTCGGCTTCAAGAACGGCACCGACGGCGGTATCAAGGTCGCCAGCGACGCCGTGCTGGCCGCCAGCAGCGCGCATGCCTTCATGGGCATGACCAAGATGGGTACGGCCGCCATCTTCGAGACCCGCGGCAACGAGGACTGCCACGTCATCCTGCGCGGCGGCAAGGCGCCCAACTACGACGCGGCGTCCGTCAACGCTGCCTGCGATGCGCTCAAGACCTCGGGCCTGCGCGAGCAGGTCATGATCGACTTCTCGCACGCCAACTCCAGCAAGAAGTACGAGCGCCAGGTCGATGTCGGCCATGACGTCGCGGGTCAGATCGCGGGCGGCGACCAGCGCATCACCGGCGTCATGATCGAAAGCCATCTGCAGCCTGGTCGGCAGGACCTGGCCGAGGGTCAGACCAAGGCCGACTTGAAGCCCGGCGTGTCCATCACCGACGCCTGCCTGGGCTGGAGCCAGACCGAGCCGCTGCTGCGCGAGCTGGCTGCAGCCGTCCAGAAGCGCCGGGGTTAAGTCCACTCGCGCCGCCCGGCGCCCACCTGTCGCAGCGCGCTCGCGCCGCGGCGGGGCGATCTCCAACATTCAGCCATCCCACTGCTGAACCCTGGAGATCGCGATGAAACACCAAGCCCTTGCCTCCGCCCTGTTTGCCCTGCTGCCGCTGTGCAGCCAGGCGGCAGACGTCACCCTCGAAGTCGAGGGCCTGGACACGAGCCGCCTGCAGGGCGCCACCCTGATGGTGGCCGTCTTCACGGAGCCGGCCAACTGGCTGCGCCAGCCGCAGACCGGCCTGCGCTTCGTTCTCGGCCCCGAGGCCACTGGCGGCAAGTTCAGCGTCGTGCTCAAGGATCTGCCCGAAGGCCCGCTGGCGCTCAGCCTGTTCCAGGACGCCAATGCCAACGGCCGCCTGGACATGAACGCCATGGGCATTCCGGTCGAGCCCTACGGCTTCTCCAATAACGCTGCTGGCACCTTCGGCCCACCGAAGTTCGAGCAGGCCGTCGTGACACCGGTGACCGGTGCGTCGGTCAAGGTCAAGCTGAACTGAGCGGGGACGGCCATGAGCACGACCCGTCGTTCACTGCTGACCGCGCTGCTGGCCGGCGGCCTCAGCCCCGAACTGCTGGCCCTGGGCCTGCCGGTCGATACCTTCGCTGCCGATGCGCCGGAACTCTTGCCGCTGCGTGGCTTGAATGGCGAGAACCTGGACGCCAGCGCCGTCGTTGAAGGGCGCCTGCCCGCCGCGCTGCGCGGCCGCTACTTCCGCAATGGTCCTGGCCTGATGCAACGCGCCGGCCAGCGCTACCACCACTGGTTCGACGGCGATGGCCTGGTTCAGTCCTGGACACTGCAGGACGGCCGCGCCAGCCACCGCGCCCGCTTCGTGCAAACGACCAAGTTCCGCGCCGAGCAAGAGGCCGGCCGCTTCCTGCTGCCCGCTTTCGGTACGGCCATCAAGGCCGAACTGCCGGTGCGCGGGCCCGACAGCGTCAACGTGGCCAACACCAGCGTGCTGATGCAGGGTGACCGCCTCTACGCCTTGTGGGAGGGCGGCAGCGCCTATGAGCTGGACCCGGCGACGCTCGCGACGCGCGGCGTCAAGACCTGGGCGCCTGAGCTGCGTGGCATGCCCTTCTCGGCCCATCCCAAGGTCGAGCCCGACGGCACGGTGTGGAACTTCGGCACGGCCAACGGTCGGCTGGCCGTCTATCAGCTCGATGCCGCAGGTACCGTGCGCCGCCATGCGCTGCTGGATGTGCAGGCTCCGGCCATGCTTCATGACTTCGCCGTGTCGCAACGCCACCTCGTCTTTCTGCTGGCGCCCATCACCATGGACATGGCGGCCGTGCGCGCTGGCGCCTCCATGGTCGACGCGATGCGCTGGGCCGGCGAGCAACCGACGCGCGTGCTCGTCGTCGACAAGGCCGACTTCTCGAAGCAGCGCAGCTTCGAGATGCCGGCCGTCCAGGTCTTTCACTTCGGCAATGCCTGGGACGACGGCCGCATGCTGCGCCTGGACTATGTGCAGAGCACGCCGCTGCCGGAGTTCAACGCCGGCGCCCGGCAGATCATGCGCGGCGAGCGCACGGCGCGCGACGTGTCGACGCCGCGGGTGCTGCAGATCGACCTGGCTAGCGGGCGGCTGAACATCGCTGCGCGCGACGAGGCCGTCGAGTTCCCCGTCGTCGACCCGCGAGTCGTCGCCCGGCGCCACCGCTTCGTCTGGTACCCGACGGCCATCGATATCGGCGCGCGCTGGGGCTTCAACGGCCTGATGCGGTTGGACATCGACAGCGGCGCGCGCGAGCGCTTCAGCTTCGGCAACGACACCGTCGTCGAGGAGCATGTGCTGGTGCCCAGGCCTGGCAGCACTCGGGAAGGCGAGGGCTGGCTGGTCGGCATGGGCTATGACATCCAGCGCCGGCGCAGTTTCTTCAGCGTCTTCGATGCGATGCGCCTGGCCGACGGCCCGCTGGCGCGCGCCTGGCTGCCTTACGCCGTGCCCTACGGCTTCCACGGCAAGTTCTACGCCGCTTGAACCTCAAGCCCCCCTGCTTCGAGAACGGGGCAGGGGACTCCGCATTGACAGGCTTTTGCAAGCCACCTATGGTCGCGCCGTTTGTTGAAAGCGCTTTCAGAAAGCGCTTTCACTTTCGGCGATCGGCAGCAGTTCGTCGTCGCCTCGTTTCGGGATTCCTTCCCCAGTCAACACCATGGAGACGACAACATGCTGAATCTGAAGACCTGCGTGGCGATGGCCACCCTCTTGCTGGCCGGCACCGCCGGCGCGGCCACCACCAACGCCTTCGCCAATGGCAGCTTTGAAGCCGCGGGCGGCCCGGGCCAACTCGCCGCGGGCTGGCTGACTGCCGCCACCAGCAGCCCGGCCACGCTGTCCAGTGACGCTCACTCCGGCAGCTTTGCCCTGTTGCTGAGCGCGCCCAACGGCTTTGATGCCTCCATCGCGCTCCAGGACTCCGTCGGCCACGGCGGCATGTCGGCGCTGGGTGCTGCCAATGTCGGCGACACGCCCTGGCTGAGCTTCTGGGCCAAGGGCGACGCCAGCGTCACCGGCAACGCCTTCGTCACGCTGCGCTACATGGGGGCCAACGGCATCATCGGCACGGCCCTCAACCAGCAGTTCCAGGGCCAGATCAACACCAGCAGCTGGACGCAGATCAGCTTCCAGGCCGCGGCCATTCCCGTCGGCACGACCTCGGTCTTCATCGAGATCGGCACCGCCGTCGGCCCGATCCTGGAGAACCGCGCCAACGCCGTCCTCGTCGACGACCTGCAGTTCGCCCTGAACGTCGCCGCCGTGCCCGAGCCGGGCAGCTACGCGCTGCTGCTGGCGGGCCTGGTCACCGTCGGCGCCATCGCCCGCCGCCGCCGCGCCTGAACCCGAGGAGACAAGCCATGCAAGCCAAGATTCACACCCTCTCCAGGATCGGCGCGTCGCTGCTGCTCTGCGGCCTGGCCGCCCACGCCAGCGCCGCCGGAACCGTCGTCATCAACACCTATGGCCCCGGCGATGACGTCAGCGGCTGGGCCTCACTGCTGGGCCAGGGCCAGGACCTCGCCGTCGCCTTCGATATCAGTAGCGCCACCACCATCCAGTCCATCCTCACGTCCATCGACGGCGTGGGCGGCATCACCGTCGGCATCATGGCCCGCCAGGGCGCCGTGCCCGCCGGCAACAGCTGGCTCTACAGCACGCACTTGACCGATCCCTGGGCCAACACGGCGTTGGCGCCCAGCGGCTGGAACCTGGCCGCCGGCAGCTACTGGCTGGTGACCCAGGCCGACGCCGGCTTCGCCGGCCAATGGCAGAGCGGCACCGATTCGCCCAGCRCCGCCTGGGCCTTCTCCTCGTCCGGCAGTTGGCAGGCGGTCAACACGGGCTTCACCGGCGCGCCGGCCACCCGCATCACCGTCACCAGCGCCGTGCCCGAGCCCTCGACCTACGGCTTGATGGCCCTGGGCGCCCTCGTCGTCGGGGCCCGTCTGCGTCGCAACCGCCAGCAAGGATGAATGCCATGAATCGCCAAACCCTCATCGGCGGCCTGCTGCTGGCCGCCAGTGCCATCGCTTCCGCCAGCGTCACCAGCCCCGTCATCGGCAAGCTGCTCTGGTCCGAGGAATTCAACGGCGCCAGCCTCGACAGCGCGCTCTGGTCGACCTATGACGGCAACGGCTGCCAGATCGGCCTGTGCGGCTACGGCAACCAGGAGCTGGAGTACTACCGCCCCAACAACCTCAGCATCGTCAACGTGCCTTTCGAGCCCGCCACGCGGGCCCTGGCCATCACGGCCAAGCGCGAGGTGATGGGCGCCAACCAGTTCACCTCCGGCAAGCTGGACTCGGCGGGCAAGGTGCAGGTCAAGTACGGGATGATCGAAATCCGCGCGGCCACGCCGTCGGTCGGCGTCGGCCTGTGGCCGGCCCTGTGGCTGCTGGGCACCAGTCCGCAGGCCTGGCCGCGCAAGGGCGAGATCGACATCATGGAGCAGGGCGGCCGCCAGCCCGCGGGCCTGCCCGCCGTGTCGCCGGACCAGTTCGTCGGTTCCAACGTCATCACCTTCAACCAGGCCGCCTGCGTGCCCGGCAACGAAAGCTGCGCCGCGTCCACTGCCTGGCAGACCAAGAGCTGGGTCACGCCCACGCGCTCGTTGGCCAACCGCTTCGTGCTATATCGCCTGTATTGGACTGACACGCAGATCCGCTTCACGCTGGTGGACAACGGCCGTGAACTTGACATGTACAAGGCGCCCATCTCCACGGTGGGTTCGCCAGCGCTGCAGGAGCCGTTCTATCTGCTGATGAACATGGCTGTCGGCGGCAACTTCACGCCGGCCGCCACGCCTGCGCAGATCACCGCGCCGTTGCCCGCGACGATGTACGTGGACTATGTGCGTGTCTATGAGCTGGACGGCAAGGGCGAGGTCAAGCTGGGCGTCGGCATCACGCCGGAGGCCGGCAAGTTCGGCGTGTTCACCGACAACACGCCTGTCAACAACAGCCAGGCGCTCGGCACGTCGGCGGACTTCTTCATCTGGAACACCGGTTCCATGGGTGGCGGCAACATCCCGGCGTTTGAGGGGTCCAACGTGCTGGCGCTGAACTACTTCGCGCCGGGGCAGTGGTTCGGCGGTGCCGTCCAGTCGCGCCAGGTGCACGACATGAGCGGCTTCCGTGGCGGCAACATCAAGCTGAAGATCAAGGCGCCGGCCAATGTCGCCTTCAAGATCGGCATCCTGGACACCTACACCAACCACAGCTGGGTGACCTTCCCCGCCAACACCACCGCCTATGGCCTGGTGCGCAACGGCGAGTGGGGCACGGCCACCATCCCYGTGGCCGAGATCGCCGGCCCCCTGGTGGCGCTGCAGTCCATGAACTCGCTGTTCGAGTTCCTCAGCGTGGACGGCTCCAATCCGGCCGCGTCCTTCCAGATGGCCTTCGACGACATCATCTGGGACTCGGGCGTGGCGGCTGTGAACGCCGTGGCCGTGACGGCGCCGGCGCTTGCCAAGACGGCCGCCGTGCCGACGGCCTCGACGCAGGCCGGTGCGACCACCCTCGAACTCGCCGCCAACGCGACGGGCTGGGTGGACGCGCACTACACGGTCAACGGCGGCGAGACCCGGACCGTGCGCATGCGCCAGGACGGCGCTGCCAGCCGGTACACGCTGGGAGGGCTGAAGAAGGGTGACGTCGTGGAATACCGATTCACGTCCTGGGACAGCAGGAGCCAACTGGCCACCGATTCGGCGGTCAGGAGCGTGGTGATGAAGTGAGCCGGACCGGGATCGGCGTTGTTCACCGCGCCGATCCCGGACAATCCGGGCCCATGAATCAAGACCAGCTCAAGCAACTCGTCGGCCGTGCGGCTCTGGACTATGTTCCCGCCGGTCAGATCCTCGGCGTCGGCACCGGCTCCACGGTGGACTGTTTCATTGATGCGCTCGCGGCCAGCGGTATCGCCATCCCCGGTGCGGTGTCGAGCTCGGAGCGCTCGACGCAGCGCCTCATCAAGCATGGAATCCCCGTGCTGAATGCGACAGAGGTGGAGCGGCTGGCMGTCTACATCGACGGCGCCGACGAGATCGATGGCCAGGGCTTCATGGTCAAGGGCGGTGGTGCCGCGCTGACGCGCGAGAAGATCGTGGCGGATCTGGCCGACCAGTTCGTCTGCATCGCCGACGAATCCAAGCTCGTGCAGACCCTGGGCAAGTTTCCGCTGCCTGTCGAGATCGTCCCGATGGCCGCCGCCCAGCTGGCGCGCCGTTTTGCCAAGCTCGGCGGCGAGGCCAGGCTGCGGGCCGGCGTCGTCACCGACAACGGCGGCCACATCCTCGACGTGACGGGCCTGTCCATCACCGACCCGCTGGCTTTCGAGGCCGAGGTCAGCCAGTGGCCGGGCGTCGTCACCGTCGGCGTGTTCGCCCGCCACAAGGCCAGCGTCTGTCTGCTCGGCGGTGCCGACGGCGTGAAGACCCTGAAGTTCTGACCGCATGCCGCGCGAGCCCCTCGGCTTCGATGCGGCATCGCACGAGAGGCACCATTGGTGGCGCAGCCTGCTG
>NZ_JBFUMO010000305.1:0-6908 GCF_054049355.1 Roseateles sp. P5_E11
GATTGAGATCCAGCAGACGCGGGCCGGCCATGCGCTTGACCGTGGCGCGGATGGCTGCGCGCGAGACGGCGTGGCGCTGGGCCAGGCTGCCGAAGTAGACGATGCCGGCGTCACCCACGGCCGGCGCTTCGAGGTGGTCCCAGGCCGCGTCGACATGGATCTCGAAGCGATGGCCGCCGCCCGCATCCTCATGCACGCTGACGCGTCCAGTCGCACGGGTCGTATCGCGCTGGATGCCGTCGATGGCGAGGCCGTAGCGCGCTGCACTTTCCAGCACGAGGCGGCCCGCCGCATCATCGGCACCGACGCGACTGACGAAGCGCAGCGGCACATCCAACGCGGCCAGCGAGCGCGCCACGTTGAAGGGCGCGCCCCCGGCGACCGGGCCGTCGTGGAACTCGTCCACGAGGGCCTCGCCCAGTACCAGGATGGGACTCATCGCGCTCAGAAGCTGTAGCGCAGCGACGCCTTCACGGTGCGGCCCGTGTAGGCACGCGCGGCGCCGCGGCCGTCGTTGCTCTCGGTGTAGGCCAGCTCGTTGAAGAGGTTGTTGGCCGCCAGCGAGAGCGTCGCGCGGTCGGTGAGCGCGTAGCTGGCAAACGCGTTGACGACGGTGTAGGCCGGCAGCGTGATGGTCAGCGCACCGGTGGGGCCATCGTCCAGGCTCTTGGACGTGCCGACGATGCTGACGCCGAAGCTCAGTGCATCGTTGAGGTTGACCGTGGGCGTGAGCTGGTAGACGACCTTGGCCTGGCGCTTCGGAGCCCGGCCGTCAGCCTGCTTCGCATCGGTGTAGGTCAGGCCACCCAGCACGTTGACGACGCCAAAACGGGCCGAGCCTTCCAGTTCCAAACCGTTGCTGCGGTAGCTGTTGGCCCTGGCGACGATGGGGTTGGTCGTCACGTCGACGTTGACCTCGTCGGTCTTGGCGTGGAAGAGCGTGGCGAACAGGCTCATGCCGTTGCCGCGGATCTTCACGCCGGCCTCGGCCTGCTTGACCTTGTTGGTCGGGATGGTCGGGCTCTTGCCGTTGACGAGGTTGGGGTTGTTGAAGAAGGTGATGCGGTCGGCGTTGTAGGCAGCGCCGTCGGAATAGCGGGCGAAGACGGACAGGTCCTTGCTCAGCGCGTAGTTGCCACCCAGCGAATACGAGGTGCGGCCGAAGTCGTAATCAATGGCGTTGGGCTTGGTCAGGTCGTAGCTGACGCCGGCGTTGGACTGGTAGTAGGCGCCGCTGGCCTTCTGGTTGTCGCGGCGCACACCGATGTCGGCCGACAGCGGGCCGGCCTCGTAGTTCAGCACCACGTAGGGTGCGTTGGTCGTGTACTTGCTGTCCTGCGTGTTGCTGCAGCAGCCGCCAAAACCCGGCGAGCCGTTGACGACGCCGGGCACGTTCAGCACGCGGGCGCCCTCGCCGCTGGCCGACAGCGAGTACTGGTTGAAGTTCCACGTCAGGTCCAACTGCTGCACCGAGGTGTAGAGGCCCGCCACGGCGCTGAGCTTGGCTGCACCGCCTAGTTCGAAGTCACGCGAGAACTTCAGGTCGTTGGCCATCAGGCCGGCGTTGTCGACCTTGGTGTTGAAGACGACGGCCGTGAACTTGTTGCCTGTGTAGGCCGCACCGGCATCGGGGCCAGTGGCCAGGGTGGTGCCGGCCGGCGCGGCGGCCACGTCGTCGCCTGGGAAGATGCCGATGAAGCGACCCGAATTGCGGCTCCACGAGAACTTGTTCTGCAGGCGAAAGCCACCGCCGGCGTCGAGGTCAAGGTCGGCGCCGAAAGCGTCGCTCCTGGCAGTGAGGCCGTCGCGGATGTTGCTGGTGGCGCGGCTGTTGGTGTTGGTCAGCGTGCTGTCCAGCGGCCAGGCGACATCGTAGAAGGCGGCGCGGCGCGGGTCCAGGCCGGGAATCTCCTGGATGCTGCCGTTCACGTACTTCACCGGCGTAGGCATGAAGGTCGGGCTGTGGTCATCCAGGTGCTTGAGGCTGAAGCGCACATAGCTCTTGCCCTCCAGTTCGAAGGTGACGTTGGCGCGCACCTGACCGCCGTTCTCGGTGCCGTCGGCACCCTTGCGGCCGCCGTCGCCCACGCGGTAGAAGCCACCGATGAAGAAGCGCGTTTTGGCCGCCAGGCGACCGCCGTAGCCGAAGTCGACGCGGGTCTGGTCGAAGTCCAGGCCCTTGGTCAGCTGCAGGCTGCCACCGGGCTCGAGGCCGGTCTTGCCGATGAAGTTGATGATGCCGCCGGGCGCACCGGTGGCCAACAGCGCGGCCGAACCGCCGCGCACGACCTCCAGGCGCTCGAAGCCGGCGTCGGCGCGCATCCAGGTGTCGGGCGTGGCGAAGGCGATGTCGCCGAACTGCAGCACGGGCAAGCCGTCTTCCTGGAACTGGATGTAGCGCGCGCCGCCGGCCGAGACCGGGATGCCGCGCACGGCGACGTTGGCGTTGGACTCGCCGCCGCTGGCCTCGGCGCGGATGCCGGGCACGCCCCGGAGCAGGTCCGTGGCACTGGCGGCGGTGACGGCCGCGACGCCTTCGCTCTCGATGGTCGAGATGGCCACGCTGGAGCGCATCTTGGACTTGGCCGTCGAAGTGCCGGTGACGACGACGGCGTCGAGCTTGAGGCCGTCGGCCGATTCAGCGGCGGTAGCGGCGACCTGTTGGCCTTGCGCGGCCACGCTCAACAGCGCCAGGGCCACGGCGGCGGACAGCGGTTGCAGAGACGGGCGGCGGCTGGACCGCGCGGCGGTCGGATGGGGGCTGGGCATGGAGTCTCCTGGTTGTCGGTGTTTGAGCGCCCTCTGCGGGGCGAAGCGGCTTGGCCACCCTGTCGAGCGCCGATCCGTGCCGCCATTCTGCGTCGCCGCCGTTTGTTTTGCAATCGATTGCATTTCGGTAGAAACACGTATTCGACAAACATCATTGGTACTGATATTTGACCGAATGAAAACGATAGGCAGCCGCGCTCCGGCCCACAGCTGCGCTGACCGGGCGGCGCGGGCCGCGCGGTCAGGGTGCTGCCGTCAGGCGTGGGGAGCGCTCTCGCGCAGCGTCAGGTAAACCGGCATCGTGCGCGGCCCGGCGCGTTCGCCACGCAGCTGGCCCAGCAGTGCTTCCACCAGCTCAGCACCCGCTTCGGCCACCGGTTGGTGGAMGGTGGTCAGCGGCGGGTCACAGTAGGCGGCCAACGGCATGTCGTCGTAGCCGATGACGGCCACGTCGCCCGGCACGCTGCGGCCCGCGGCACGCAAGGCCTGGATGGTCAGCAGCGCCAGCACGTCGCTGCAGCAGACGACGCCGTCGAAGCCACGCTGTGCAGAACAGAACTCGCGCAGCACTTCGGTCGCCACGCCGGGCTCGAAGGGCGCGGCCAGCTCCAGCGCGGGGTCGACGTCCAGGCCCGCCTCGCGCAGCGCCTGGGCGTAGCCCTGGCGGCGCAGCCAGACCTCGGGCAGATTGGCATCGCCCACGAAGGCGATGCGGCGCCGGCCCAGTTGCAGCAGATGACGCGCAGCCAGCGTGCCGCCCAGCACGTTGTCGCCACCCACGCTGCAGTAGAGCTGCTGCGGCATCTCGCCGCCCCAGACGACCAGCGGGAGCTTGCGCGCGGCCATGTCGTTGAGCTGGTCGTGGTGGCGCCATTGGCCGATGAGGACGACGCCAATGGCCTTGCCGGAGTCGAACCAGTGCGAGGCCAGGTCCAGCCGCTCGGCGTCGACGCGCGACAGCAGCATGTCGTAGCCGCGGTCGGTCAGCGCGTCGGCAATGGAGCCGACGATGGACAGGAAGAAGGGGTCGGAGATGTGCTGGCGGGATTTGGCGTCGTAGGGCACGACGACGGCCACCGTCTTGTTCTCCTGCAGCCGCAGATTGCGCGCACCGAAGTTGATCGAGTAGTTCAGCGAGCGGGCCAATTCGGCGACGCGCTGGCGCGTCTCGGCATTGACGAGCTCGCTGCCGTTCAGGGCCCGTGACACGGTGGACACCGACACGCCGGCCAGGCGGGCGATGTCGACCATCTGCAGCCGGCGTTGCTCACCAGCGCTGCTGTCGGAAGGGTCTTTGGACTTGGGCATCAGCGGCATCGTCGCAGGGCAGACTGCCATCGACAAGCAGGGCTAGCCAGAACGAAAAAGGCCGGCATGAAGCCGGCCTCGTGTAGACATCCCGGGAACTCCCCGGGAAAAACATGATCAGTCGCGGGCGTAGATGTCCACGTCCTTGGTCTCACGCACGAACAGCACGCCGATGACGAAGGTCGCCGCCGCGATGATGATGGGGTACCAGAGGCCGTGATAGATGTTGCCGTTCTGCGCCACCATCGCGAAGGTGATGGAGGGCAGCATGCCGCCGAACCAGCCGTTGCCGATGTGGTACGGCAGGCTCATCGAGGTGTAGCGGATGCGGGTCGGGAACATCTCCACCAGCATGGCCGCGATCGGGCCGTAGACCATGGTCACGTACAGCACCAGCACGAACAGGATGGCAATGACCATCGGCACATTGGCCTTGGCCATGTCGGCCTTGGCCGGATAGCCGGCAGCCTTCATCGCTTCGCCCAGCTCCTTCTTGAAGCCGGCGATGGCCTTGGTACTGGCTTCGTCGAACTTGTGCTCGGTCAGCTTGGTGGCGGTCGGGACGGCGATTTCCTTTTCGCCGACCTTCACGACCGTTGGTGCACCTGCGGGAGCCTCGATGGTCTCGGAGCTGGCCGACGACTGGGCCAGAGCACGCTTGGCAATGTCGCAGGCGCTGGTGAAGTCCACCTCGCGTGCCAGCGGGCTGCCCTGGAAGGAGCAACTGGCCATGTTGGTGGTCAGCGTGACCTTGGCGGTCTCCTGGGCCTTGGCGAGGTCGGGGTTGGCCGCAGCGGTCAGGGCCTTGAACAGCGGGAAGTAGGTCAGCGCGGCGAGCAGCAGGCCGGCCATGATGATGGGCTTGCGGCCGATCTTGTCCGACAGGGTGCCGAAGATGACGAAGAAGGGCGTGCCCAGCAGCAGCGAGATGGCGATCCAGATGTTGGCCGAGGTGAGGTCCACCTTGAGCACCGACGTCAGGAAGAACAGCGCGTAGAACTGGCCCGAATACCAGACCACGCCCTGGCCGGCCACCAGGCCGAAGAGCGCCAGCAGCACGATCTTCAGGTTCTTCCACTGGCCGAAGGATTCGGACAGCGGCGCCTTGGAGGTCTTGCCCTCCGCCTTCATCTTCTGGAAGGCGGGCGATTCGTTCATCGACAGGCGAATCCACACCGAAACGCCCAGCAGCAGGATCGACACGATGAAGGGAATGCGCCAGCCCCATTCGCCGAAGTCCTTGTCCGACATCGAGTTCTTCACGCCGAGGATGACCATCAGCGACAGGAACAAGCCCAGCGTCGCCGTCGTCTGGATCCACGAGGTGTAGGCGCCACGCTTGCCGTGAGGGGCATGCTCGGCCACGTAGGTGGCGGCACCGCCGTACTCACCGCCGAGGGCCAGGCCCTGCAGCAGACGCAGGCCGACCAGGATGACCGGCGCCGCGGCGCCGATGGTCGCGTAGGTGGGCAGCACGCCGACGATGAAGGTCGACAGGCCCATGATCAGGATGGTGACCAGGAAGGTGTACTTGCGGCCGATCATGTCGCCGAGGCGGCCGAACACCAGCGCGCCGAAGGGGCGCACGATGAAGCCGGCGGCAAAGGCCATCAGCGAGGCGATGAAGGCCGCGCTCGGATCCAGGCCGGCAAAGAACTGCTTGGCGATGACGGCCGCCAGCGAGCCGTAAAGGTAGAAGTCGTACCACTCGAACACCGTGCCCAGCGAGGAGGCGAAGATGACCTTCTTCTCCTCTTTGGTCATCGGCGTCGCGGCCGTCGAAGTCGCAGTTGCCATTGATATGTCTCCGTCAGTTGTCGGGCCGCCCCACAGGCTTCCCTCACCGCGACTATTCACACCGCCTCTGACCGTGTTCTGACGCCAGTCTGAATCGAGGCTGACAAACTCCGCAGGAACCCGCAGTCAGCATTTCTCAATGCGAGATCAGATGACCCTCGCGGGTAAATCCTGAGACGTTTTGAATCATGTCTGCCGGCCTGCATGCCGGCAGTCCTTCGCGAGGCGTCGAAGAAGCCGCAGGGCTTGTTCTTGGTCCGCGCTCAGTGTTTCCGGGTGATGCCGGGCCGGGCCTGGGCCGCTGATTCCCAAATGCCGCTGCGAAACCAGGGGTCGCCGTCCAGCGCAGCACGCAGCATCGGCAGCGCATCCTGGCCCCAGAACAACCGGCCTTCGAACTCGACGGTCGGCACGCCGAAGACGCCCAGGGCCAGTGCCGCCTCGGTCTCGCTGCGCAGGCGCTGCTTGACGGCCTCGCCGGCCGGATCCTGCGCGGGCGCAAGGCGTTCGGTCAGCGCGGCGATGCGGGCGGCGTCACTGGCGTCGGCACCGGCGCCACGCCAGACGTGATGAAACAGCTGCTCGACGACCCAGCGCCCCGGGGTGTCGCCCGGCTGCCCTTGCGGCGCCGTACAGGCCCAGGCCAGCCGCAACAGCGGCAAGGGGTTGAAGGGGTGCTGGGCCGGCGGGTCCAGCACGAGGCCCTGGGCGTGCGCCAGCCAGGCCACCTGGCGGAAGGTCCAGCGCCGCTTGGCCTCGATCTCGGCCGGGCCCTTTTGGCCCAGGGCCTGCAGCAGCGCCGCAAACAGGATAGGCCGGTAGACGACCTCGACGCTGTGGCCCGCCAGCGCTTCGGGCAGGGCCTCGAAGCCCAGGGCTGCGTAGGGCGAGATGGGGTCGAAATAGAAGGTCAGCCGCTTCATCGATCCTGTTCCTCGCTGTGGGGCCAGGGCCCCAGCCAAAGGCCGTGGCGATGCATTTCGACGCGCCTCTCGGGCAACTGGTCGAGGATGTGGCGCTGCACGGTCTCGGGC
>NZ_JBFUMO010000306.1:0-6897 GCF_054049355.1 Roseateles sp. P5_E11
GCAGCCGCCCGGGCTTCGGCGTCGGCGCCCGACTACAGCGCCATGGCCAAGRAGGCGATGGAGCAGGCCAACTCGCCGGCTGAGGCGCTGCGCAAGGTGCAGGTGGCGCTGGGCGGCGGCACGCCCAAGGAGGTGCTGGAGGCGGCGCAGATGCTGCAGATGTGCTCGATGATGGCCGGCGCGCCTGGGGCGCTGTACGCCATGCGCGACGGCGCCAACGGCGTGCCGGAACCGCTCAAGAAGATGATGGACGCCGGGGGCGGGGTCAACAAGGTGATCGAGTCCGCCGAGGGTCAGGCGCGGCGCTGCCAGGTCTTCGACCAGGCCACCCTGGGGCGCAGCAAGGAGCTGTTCCAGCGCGCCTATGAAGGCGGGGCGGAGGGCGGGGCCTCGGCCTACCTGAACGCGCTGCAGAACCCATTGGAGAAGGAGAAAGCCGATCCCGCGCTGATCGCGAAACTGCAGGCCGAGGTCCGCAAGGCTGCGGCGGGCGGCGATGCTGACGCGCTGCTGCACCTGGCCATGGCCACCGGCGACAGCGCCCGTGATCTGGGCGTCACGCCGGTGCAGCGTGCGGGCTACAAGGTGGCTTGGAAGACCATCCAGGATGAGAAGTTTCCCGGCATCGGCATGGGTGACATCATGGAAAAGGCCATGGCGACGGCCTTCGATCAGGCCAAGTCGACCAAGCCCCTGAGTGCCGCAGAGCAAGCCGAGGCGGCCGCGCTCGCGCAGCAGGTTGTGGACGCCTGGCGGCGCAAGCGCAAGGGCGGGTGATGACTGCTTCGACCGTCGTGCACCGCTGGCGGCGCGCCGCGCTGGCCGCCGTGCTGCCTCCGCTCAACCCTCCCAACCCCATCAACTCCATGAAACGAATCGCAATCGCGCTTGGCGCAGCCAGCCTCCCCGGCCTGGCACTGGCGGCCGAGATGAACCTGGTCGAGCAGGTCGCCGAGGGTGGCGCTGCCGTGCTGGTCACGCTGGGGCTGTCCATCCTGTTCGTGGCCGTGACCATCGAGCGCTTCGTGCACCTGCGCGCCCGCGCCATCGTGCCGGTCGACCTGGTGGCGCGCGTGCAGCCGTTATGGACGGCGGGCCGCTTCACGGAACTGGAGACGCTGCTGGCCGACGACGGCAGCACGCTGGCGCGCGTCATCGCCTTCCTGCTCGCGCATCGCCATCAGCCCTACGCAGTCGTCAGCAGTGCGGCCGGCGACATCGCCTCGATGGAACTGCGCCAGCACCAGCAAAAGGCCTATGCGCTGGCCATCGTCGCCACGGTCGCGCCCATCGTCGGCCTGCTGGGCACGGTGCTGGGCATGATCGACGCCTTCCATGTGATCGCCTTCTCCGAAGGCATGGGCAACCCGGCGCTGCTGGCGGGCGGCATCTCGAAGGCGCTGGTCAACACCGCCGCGGGCTTGACGGTGGCCCTGCCGGCGCTGGGCATGCACCACTTCTTCAAGCACCGCCTGGCGACGCTCGGCCTGGCGCTGGAGCGGCAGATCAATGCGCTGATCAACCAGCGCTTCCTGCCCGCGCCGGAAACGCCGGCACTGCGGGTGGTGCAGCATGCGCATTGACCTGGGCGAGGACGAAGCACCGGAGATCGGCTTGATCGCGCTGATCGACTGCATCTTCTTCCTGTTGATGTTCTTCATGGTGGCGACCTCGTTCAAGCAGCCCGTCGGCGAGAAGCCGCAGAAGGAGCTGCCCATCACGCTGCCGGCCGCGCAGATGAGCCTGGACCGCGTGGGCGCTGGTGCGCCGCCGCTGACGATAGGCGTGGACAAGCAAGGCAAGCTGTCTGTCGACGGCAGCGCGGTATCTGTGCAGGGCCTGCACGACCGCCTCAAGCAGGAGGCGGCGAGCAACCCGGGCCGCCCCATCCGCATCGACGGCGACGAGATGGCGCGTTACCAGGCCATCGTGCACGTGCTGGACCTGTGCCAGTTCGAAGGCTTCACCAAGATTTCCATGCACACCCGTCGATGAGCTGGGAACCCCGCCGTTCACCGCTGCTGTCCCTGCTCGTGGCAGCCACCACGCAGGCGGTGCGCCGGCCCTATCTGTCGCTTTCCGTGGCCGCGCATACCGCGCTGTTGGGGTTGCTGTACTACTTCGGCAGCTATCAGCTGGAACTGCGCGAGCAGGAAGCCGAAGTCGCATCCAGCCTGCGCGCCACCGGCCAGGCCAGCACGGCCAAGCGCCTGCAAGACCTGCAGACCATCAAGCAGCTGATGGAGAAATCGGCAGCCATTGATCCAGAGCCGGGCCTGCCCCCTGCGGTGCCGCAAACGCCGCAGGAAATGGTGGAACAGGCGCGTGAGCTGTCCAAGGCCATCGACGCGCTCGACAAGGAAATCAAGGCCGAGGAGCTGGCCCAACTGACCGGCGTGCCCAAGCCGCCACCAGCGGCCGAGCCGCCACCGGCTGCGGCGCCGCAGGCGCCCGTCGCGCAAACCACGGCGGCCAGCAATAACGCTGCGCCCGAGTCCAAGGAGCCCGTCGCGTCGGAAAAGCCTTCGCAGCAGCTTGGGGCCAAGGCGAACGAGGCGCAGGCTGACGCAGGCAAGGCGGGCGAAGGCAAGGCGGGCGGCAGTACGCCAGCGCCCGTCACGCAGGAGATGGCGGACAGCGAAGTCGCCGCACTCGAAGCCAAGGCGCGAGCCACGCTGGCCAAACGTCAGCAGCGCCTGGAGGCCAAGGCGAACGGCGTGCAGGTCGAAGGCGGCAAGCCTGGCTCGGGCGGGGACGGCACTGGCGGTCGCCCCGGCGCACCGTCCGTCAAGGGCGGCGGGTCGGATACGTCGGTTCTCGCCGAGATCAGCAACTTCATCGCTGCGGACGCCCGCACCGAACACGCGACATCATCGAAAAGATACTGGGGCACCGACTTCTTCGACCATGGCAAGGCCCAGATCCCGCCCGTCGATGCGGCCGGTCTCGTGCGCGGACAAGGGCGCGTGCTCGGCCAGGGCGGGGAGTACGCGAACCGGGTCTACCTGAACAGCTGGTATGTCATCGGGCCTTTCCCCGGCCGCCATGAGGGTGGCCTGTTCGACAACCCGACCTACCCGCCCGAGAAGGCGGTGCTGTTGGACGCCGTCTACTACGGCAAGGACAAGCGCCTGCTCAAGTGGCGCTACGTGACCGCGCAAAGCTATCCGTTCGTGCCGCCCGACCAGGTCGAAGATTCGGTTTACTACGGCTACACCGAGGTGTTCGTCGACGAAGCCCAGGACCTGATCGCTTGGATAGGGGCCGATGACGACGTCCAGATCTACCTGAACGACCGCATGGTGTGGAAGGGCGGCAACGCCAATAAGGCGACGTATTTCGACACCATCTTCAACGGCGGCCCGAGCTATCTGCGCGACTACAACCGCACCGAAGGCAAGCGCCTCCTGCACTTCAACAAGGGCCGCAACAAACTCTTCTTCAAGCTGTCCAACGGCCCGAATGCGTCATTCCTGTCCATGGTGCTGACGCGTTCGGAATCGCGTTGATAGCTGCGCTCAGTTCGTCGATAGGGTCTTCTCCAATTGCACCGGTCTGACCAATTTCTGCAAAATCGCCTGACTAAGGCGCGAATTTTCTTATTGGTATTACCGGTATTTTGCGCAACCGCTCGCGCCACCAGCACCGTACGGTCCGGCCGCGGCTCACCAGCCGACCAAGCCTTCACGTCCGGAAAACCCATGAAACTCCAGAGCACCCTGCTGTCCCTCGCGCTGTCGCTGGCCGCACTGAGTCCCCTGGCCGCCCAAGCCCAGAGCGCCGACGGCCGCACGGATTGGCCCGGCGCCGGGCAGCCCCATGTCGGCGCCACTGCGGCCGATAGCCCGCGCCAGCGCACCCGCATCGACGATGGCTGGCGCTTCGCGCTGGGCCACGCGTCGGACCCGGCGCAGGACTTCGACCACGCCATACGGCCGTTCTTCTTCGGCAAGGCTGGTTACGGCGACGGCCCTGCCGCAGCCGACTTCGAGGACCGGCCATGGCGCCGCGTCGATCTGCCGCATGACTGGGCCGTGGAGCTGCCATTCAGCCCACGCGGCAGTACGCAGCACGGCATGAAAGCCATCGGCCGCGGCTTCCCCGAGAACAGCGTCGGCTGGTACCGGCGTGAGCTGCCCATCCCTGCGTCGGCGCGCGGCCAGCGCATCGCGCTGGAGTTCGACGGCGTGTTCCGCGACAGCGTCGTCTGGGTCAACGGCCACTACCTGCACCGCGAAGCCAGTGGCTACTCGGGCTTTCAGGTCGACATCAGCGACTACCTGAACTTCGGCGGGCGCAACGTCGTCGCAGTGCGCGTGGACGCCACGACGCCAGAGGGCTGGTGGTACGAAGGCGCAGGCATCTACCGCCACGTGTGGCTGACGCAGACCGGGCCGCTGCACGTGGCGCCGCAAGGCAGCTTCGTACGCGCCACCGTCGCCGGCGACCGCGCCGAGGTGGCCGTCGACACCACGGTGCGCAACGGCGGCGAGGCGGCCGAGTCTTTCAGCCTGGAGCACGAGCTGCGCGACCCGGCCGGCCGCGTCGTCGCCCGCGCCAGCGTGCCGGCTGGCCGCGTTGCCGCTGACGCCAGCCTTGACGTGACGGCCCAACTGAGCGTCAAGGCGCCGCAGCTGTGGTCGCTGGAGACGCCGCAGCGCTACACGCTGACGACCGTGGTCAAGCGCGGCGCCGAGGTCGTCGACCGCGTTGACACGCCCTTCGGCATCCGCACCCTGCGCTTCGACGCCAACGAGGGCTTCTTCCTCAATGGGCGCCACGTCAAGCTGCACGGCGTCAACAACCACCAGGACCACGCCGGCATCGGCGTCGCGCTGCCCGACGGCATGCACGAGGCGCGGCTGAAGATGCTCAAGGCGATGGGCGTCAACGCCATCCGCTTCGCCCATAACCCGGCCACGCCGGAGCTGCTGGACGCCTGCGACCGCCTGGGGATGCTCGTCATCGACGAGCACCGCATGATGGGCACGGCGCCGCAGATCCGCGACGAACTGGAACGCATGGTGCGCCGTGGCCGCAACCATCCGTCGGTCATTCTCTGGTCGGTCGGCAACGAGGAATGGGCCATCGAGAACAGCGAGATCGGCACCCGCCTGACGCGGCAGATGCAGGCCATCGTGCGCCGCCTGGACCCGACGCGGCCGGTGACGCAGGCCGCCTCCAGCTCGGGCCAAGCCGAAGGCACGTCGGTCGGCTCGGACGTCATCGGCTTCAACTACAAGGGCCAGCACGACATCGACGCGATGCACCGGCGCTTTCCCRATCGGCCCATGCTCGTCACCGAGGAGGCCGCGACTCATGCCACGCGCGGCGTCTATGCCAACGATCCGGCCCGTGCCCACATCGCCGCCTACGACAAACGCACGGGCACCCGCACCTCTTCCATCGAGGAAGGCTGGCGCTTCAATGCCGAGCGCCCCTTCCTTGCTGGCATGTTCGTCTGGACCGGCTTCGACTACCGCGGCGAGCCCTCGCCCTTCGGCTGGCCCGCCGTCTCGTCGCAGTTCGGCATGCTGGACACGACCGGCGCGCTGAAGGACAGCGGCCAGTACCTGAAGGCTGCGTGGACCGCCGAGCCCATGGTGCATGTGCTGCCGCACTGGAACTGGCCGGGTCGAGAAGGCCAGCCTGTCGATGTGCGCGTCTACGCCAACACCGACGAGGTCGAGTTGCTGCTGAACGGCCGTTCGCTCGGCCGCAAGGCGCTGGAGCGCTACGGCCACCTGCAATGGGCCGTGCCCTATGCGCCGGGCAGCCTGACGGCACGCGGCTATCGGGCCGGTCAGCTCGTCACCACGCAGACCGTGGCCACCACGGGCGACGGCACTGCGGTGCGGCTGACGGTGGACCGCGCGCGGCTGCGCGCTGGAGGCGATGACGTCGCGCTGGTCACCGTGAACGTCGTCGACCGCGAGGGCCGTGTCGTTCCGACCGCCGGGCACCGCGTCGCGTTCGAAGCCAGCGGGCCGGTACGGCTCATCGGCATGGGCAACGGCGACCCCGGCTCCCACGAGGCCGACCGGCCGGCCGAACTGCACCGCTACGCTGCCGCTACGCACTGGCGACACCACAGCATCGCTCGACCCGAGGAGGCGGCCGCGCTGATGGGCGGGACCGCCCAGACCGGAGGCCCCGGCTGGCGCGACCCCTTCGCATGGGTTCCACCCGACCAGCGGCCCGCCGACAGCGCCTGGAACATGGTGCAGGCCACCATCACGCGCACTGCGCCCGCTGACGAGCGCCAGGTGCTGCTCCTCGGCGAGGTCGCGCCAGGTGTGCAGTTCCTTCTGGACGGCCGCCCAGTCGCGCCGCGGCAGGAGGCCGGCATGGCGGCCATCGACCTCGATCCGACCGCAGGGCCCGAGGCCACGCTGACCGCCGTTTTCCCGACGCCAGCCAGTGGCACGCGCGCGCTGTTCGACGGCGCGCAGGGCGGTCGCCGCTGGGCCACGCTGCGTACCACCACACCAGCCGCACCTTGGCAGCGCAGCGTGTTCAACGGCCAGGCACAGGTGATCCTGCAGTCCACCGGCAAGACCGGGGACAGCGGCCGCGCCACGCTGCGCGCCGTCAGCGACGGCCTGGCCGCGGCGGCGGTGGTGATCGATATCTTCTGAACGCCGATAAGCCTTACGGGCTGCTAGACAACAGCCGAACGTCACAAAAGAACATGACAACGCCATCTCACGACCCCGCCCCGACCACGACTGAAACCGGACAGCAGCAGCAATGGCGGCGGGGGGTCAACGGCTATGCGCTGACCATTGCGGTGATCGTCCATCTCATCCTGCTGGCGGCGGTGCTGATGTGGCGCACCCGCGTGCCGCCCCCAGAGAAGCCCCGCATCACGGATGTGAGCATCGTTGAGCTCAAGAC
>NZ_JBFUMO010000307.1:0-6895 GCF_054049355.1 Roseateles sp. P5_E11
AGGTGATGCCGGTGGCCTGCGGGTCGAACAGCGTCGCGCCCTTGCCCTTCAAGCGCTCATAGCACTCCACGCCCTTGTCGGTGGCATAGCCGGTCTCGCACTCCTCGAACGTGAGCTTCACGCCGTTGACGCCGCCATCGCGGGCGTTGATGAGCTTGATGTAGTCCTGCTTGCCATTGGCCCAGGGCGTGCCATTGGGTGAGTAAGGGCCCGTGCGATACACCAGCAACGGGAAGAACTGCTCCTTGGCTTGCGCCATAGCCGCGGGGGCCGCGAAGAGTTGCAGGGCGGCCAGGGCCGCGCAGGTGATGAGAGTCTTCATGGGGCTGTCTCCTTGTCGTTGTGGGTATCAATGCGGGAAGGGCCAGAGTCTGAGCTTTTCCTTGGCGGTCGCCCAGAGTCGCGCGAGGCCGTGTGGTTCCTTGATCAGGAAGAACACGATGAGGGCGCCGAAGATCATCAGCGCGAGGTGCGAGGCGGTGGCGGTGTCGATCGGCAGGCCGGTCCAGTAGGGCAGCTTGTCCAGGATCAGCGGCAGCACGACGATGAAGGCCGCGCCGAAGAAGGCGCCCGAGATCGAACCCAGGCCGCCGATGATGACCATGAAGAGCAGGTCGAAGCTGCGGTTGATGCCGAAGGCGGCCGGCTCCCACGAACCCAGGTGCACGAAGCCCCACAGCGCACCGGCCACGCCGATGATGAAGCTGCTGACGGCAAAGGCGCTGAGCTTGGCCTGCATGGGGCGGATGCCGATGACGGCGGCCGCCACATCCATGTCGCGCATGGCCATCCACGACCGGCCGATGTGGCCGCGCACGAGGTTCTTGGTTGCCAGCGAGAAGACGACGACGAAGGCCAGGCACAGCAAGTAGCGCGATGCCGGCGACTCGACGCTGAAGCCGAAGAGGCTCAGCCCCGCCACACTGACCGACCCTGAGGAAGAACCGTTGGTGACCCAGGGCAGGCGCAGGCAGGCCCAGTCGACAAAGAACTGCGCCGCCAAGGTCGCTACTGCGAGGTAGAGCCCCTTGATACGCAGCGACGGCAAGCCAAAGGCCACGCCCAGCACCGTGGCACCCAGACCGCCGACCAGCAGCGACACGATCAGCGGCATGCCCTCGAAACGCGCCTGGCAGTTGTAGGCCACATAGGCGCCCACGGCCATGAAGGCGCCCGAGCCCAGCGAGATCTGGCCGCAGTAGCCGACCAGCACGTTAAGGCCGAGCGCGGCGAGGGACAGGATCAGGAAGGGGATGAAGATGGCGCGCAGCAGGTATTCGCTGGAGACCATAGGGATGACGACGAAGGCAGCGATGAGCATCAGCGCCATCGCGATGCGATCCTGCCGGATGGGCAGGATCTGGCTGTCCGCCGAGTAAGAGGTTTTGAACTGGCCGTTCTCGCGGTAAAGCATCGTCAGACCCGATCAATGATCTTCTCGCCGAACAGCCCCTGGGGCCGAACCAGCAAGACAACGAGCACGAGCACGTACCCGAACCAATACTCAATGCCGCCGCCCAGCATCGGCCCCAAGTAGGCCTCCGACAGCTTCTCCCCCACCCCGATCAGCAGCCCGCCCACGATGGCACCCGGCACGCTGGTCAGTCCGCCCAGGATTACGACCGGCAGCGCCTTCAGCGCCACCAGCGACAGCGAGAACTGCACCCCCAGCTTGCTGCCCCAGATCATCCCGGCCACCAGCGCGACAAAGCCCGCCACGCTCCAGACGATGACCCAGATGCGCGACAGCGGGATGCCGATGCTCTGCGCGGCCTGGTGGTCGTCGGCCACGGCGCGCAGCGCGCGGCCGGTGGCGGTCTTCTGGAAGAACAGCGACAGCCCCGCGACCAATGCTGCCGCGATCAGCGCGGCATAGAGGTCTTCCTTGCTGACGAGGATGCCGCCGGGGAAGACGTCCTCGAACAGGAACATCGGGTCCTTGGGCAGGCCGATGTCGATCTTGTAGATGTCGTTGCCGAACAGCGTCTGGCCCAGGCCTTCAAGCAGGTAGGCGATGCCGAGCGTGGCCATCAACAGCGTCACGCCTTCCTGGTTGACGAGCTTGGACAGCGCCAGCCTCTCCACCAGCCAGGCGACAACGACCATCACCGCAAGCGCGCCCACGAAGGCCAGCAGGTTGACGACGACCTTGCCGTCCAGGCCTGTGTATTTCTGAATCCACTCGGCAAAGCGCGCCATCGCCAGCGCTGCAAACAACACCATCGCGCCCTGGGCGAAGTTGAAGACGCCACTGGCCTTGAAGATCAGCACGAAGCCGAGGGCGATCAGCGAATACAGCATGCCGGCCATCAGGCCGCCGATCAGGGTTTCGAGGAATGGGCCCATCAGTGGCTTGCTCCGAGGTAGGCCTTGATGACGTCTTCGTTCTTGCGCACGTCATCCGGCGCGCCATCGCCGATCTTCTTGCCGTAGTCCAGCACGACGACGCGGTCCGAGATGTCCATCACCACGCCCATGTCGTGCTCGATCAGCACGATGGTGGTGCCGAACTCGTTGTTCACGTCCAGGATGAAGCGGCACATGTCCTGCTTCTCCTCCACGTTCATGCCGGCCATGGGCTCGTCCAGCAAGAGCAGGCTGGGCTCCATCGCCAGCGCGCGGCCGAGGTCGACGCGTTTCTGCAGGCCGTAGGGCAGGCGACCAACCGGCGTCTTGCGGTAGGCCTGGATCTCGAGGAAGTCGATGATGCGCTCCACCGCCTCGCGCTGTTCGCTTTCCTCGCGCCGCGCGGGGCCGAGGTGCAGGGCCTGCCAGAACAGGCCGCGCTTCATGCGCAGGTTGCGGCCGGTCATGATGTTGTCCAGCACGCTCATGCCCTTGAAGAGCGCGAGGTTCTGAAAGGTGCGCGCCACGCCCATCTCGGCCACCTGGCGCGGGCTCATGCCCTTGAAGGTACGGCCGCGCAGCGTGATGCTGCCCTGCTGTGGCTGATACACGCCGTTGATGCAGTTCAGCATCGAGCTCTTGCCCGCGCCGTTGGGGCCGATGATGGCGCGCACCTCGTGCTCGCGCASRTCGAAGCTGATRTCGGTCAGCGCCTTCACGCCACCAAAGGCCAGCGAGATGTTCTTCACCTCCAGCACGATCTCGCCGATCTTCTTCATGCGGCGCTCCGAACCGGCGGGAAGGTGCGTGCCTCGACGATACGCAGGTCGGCCGCCACCATCGACGTGCGGCCATCCTCGAACTTCACCTGCGTCTCGATGTACTGCGACACCTTGCCGTCGTAGAGCGCGTCGATGAGCACGCCGTACTTCTCGGCGATGGCACCGCGGCGGACCTTGCGTGTGCGCGTCAGCTCGCCATCGTCGGCATCCAGCTCCTTGTGCAACACGAGGAAGCGGCTGATCTGGCTGCCGGCCAGCAGCTCGTCCTGCGCCAGGTCGGCATTGACCTTCTCCACGCAATCCAGGATCAACTCGTAGACCTCCTGCCGCTGGGCCAGGTCCGTGTAGCCGGCGTAAGGCAGATTGCGCCGCTCGGCCCAGTTGCCGACGGCCTCGAAGTCGATGTTGATGAAGGCGCAGACCTTGTCGCGCTTGTCGCCGAAGCAGACCGCCTCCTTGATGTGCGGGAAGAACTTCAGCTTGTTCTCGACGTATTTGGGCGCAAACATCGCGCCGTCGAAGGTGCCGCCCATCAGACGGCCGACATCCTTGGCGCGGTCGATGATCTTCAGGTGGCCGCCAGGCGTCAGGAAGCCGGCGTCGCCGGTGTGGAACCAGCCGTCTGGCGTCAGCGCTTCGGCCGTCGCGGCGTCGTTCTTGTAGTAGCCCTTGAGCAGGCCGGGCGAGCGCACCAGCAGCTCGCCGCTGTCGGTCAGCTTGATCTCCACGCCGTCGATGGGCACGCCCACCGTGTCGGCTCGGGCCTCGTGGTCGGGCTGCAGGCAGACGAAAACGGCCGTCTCCGTCGAGCCATAGAGCTGCTTCAGATTGATGCCGATGGCCCGGTAGAAGCTGAACAGGTCGGGCCCGATGGCCTCGCCTGCCGTGTAGGCCACCCGCACGCGCGAGAAGCCCAACGTGTTGCGCAGCGGGCCATAGATCAGCGCATCACCCACGGCGTAGGCCATCCGGTCCAGCAGGCCCACCGGCTGCTTGTCCATCAGGCGCGGGCCAACACGCCGGGCCAGGCTCATGCAGCGCTCGAACAGCCAGCGCTTGATCGCCGACGCATCCTCCATGCGGATCATCACCGTCGTCAGCAGGCCTTCGAAGACCCGCGGCGGCGCGAAGTAGTAGGTCGGGCCGACCTCCTTCAGATCGATGCTGACGGTGGAGGCCGACTCCGGGCAGTTGACGACATAGCCCACGGCCAGCCACTGCGCATAGCTGAAGATGTTCTGGCCCACCCAGGCCGGCGGCAGATAGGCCAGCACCTCTTCACGGTCGGTCAGCTTGTCGAAGCGCTGGCCGGCCTGGGCACGGTCGATCAGCGTCGCATGGGTGTGCATGACGCCCTTGGGGCTGCCCGTCGTGCCGGAGGTGAAGAACAGCGCCGCGACGTCACCGGGCAGGCAGGCCGCCACCTCGGCGGCGAAGAACTCGGGTCGCTCGGCCTCATAGGCGCGGCCCCGCGTAGCCAGCTCGTCCAGCGAAGCGAGACCCGGCTCGTCGTAGTTGCGCAGGCCGCGTGGGTCGTCGAACCAGATGCGCTTCAACTGGGGGCATTGCTCGCGCAGCTCCAGCAGCTTGTCGACCTGCTCCTGGTCCTCGACGATGGCAAACGCGATCTCCGCGTTGTTCAGCGGGAAGACGAATTCAGCGGCGACGGCGTCTTGATAAAGCGGCACTGGGATGGCGCCCAGGCATTGCGCGGCCAGCATGCTGGCGTACAGGCGCGGCCGGTTTTCACCAACGACGACGATGTGCTCACCGCGGCGGAGGCCGGCAGCGGACAGGCCCAGGGCCAGCTCCTGCACTAGCGCGGCGAGCTGCGCCCACGACAGTGTCTGCCAAACGCCGTAAGCCTTCTCGCGCAGCGCAGGCGCGTCGGGCCGGCGGGCGGCGTGGTCGAGCAAGAGCCGGGGGAAGGTCGTCAAGCCTGTCTCCAATGCGCGGGCTGGAGCCTGCGTCTGTGAGCCCCATTCTGGTCAGTACTTTGACGCCCATCTGTCGGTACGACGACAATTTACGGGTCTTCACGGCCCAGACTTTCCCGCCCCCATGGCCAACACGTCACTGCCGCTCAGACAACGTACCCGCCGGCCAGCGCCGGCTGAGCTGGACGCCATTCCCTGGTTGAAGCTGCTGACCGGCCCACTGCGCGAGCGCGCCATCGCCACGCTGGAGGTCGGCGATGCCGAGCCCGGCGAGCGGCTGTGCCGCATCGGCCGACCAGCCACCTTGTGGTTTGGCGTCATCGACGGCCTGCTGAAGATGAACAACGACGACTCGCTGGGCGCGGCCGTCACCTTCACCGGCATCCCTCCGGGCGGCTGGTTCGGCGAAGGCACGTTGCTCAAGCGCGAGGTCTACCGCTACAACATCCAGGCCCTGCGGCCCAGCGTCGTGGCCGGCCTGCCCATTGAGAGCTTCCATGCGCTGCTCGACGGCAGCATCGCGTTCAACCGCTTCGTGCTGGACCAGCTGAACGAACGCCTGGGCCAGTTCATCGCCGCGCGAGAGACCGACCGCATCCACGACCCCGACGTGCGCGTCGCCCGCAACCTCGCCGCCCTCTTCCACCCGACCCTCTACCCAGGCGTGGGCAACTGGCTGCGCATCACGCAGCAGGAGCTGGGCTATCTGGTGGGGTTGTCGCGCCAGCGGGTGAACCAGGCGCTGCACCGCTTGAGCGATGCCAACCTGATCCGCATCGAATATGGCGGCCTGCGGGTGCTGGACCTCGTCGGCCTGAGGCGGTTTGCGGGTTGAGTTTCAGGCTCAGGCCGCGAAGGCGATGGCTTCAGGTTCGACCTTGGGCAGGGCAGCCCAACGGTCGGCACCCAGCTCATAGAGCAGCGCAGCGGCGCTGCCGGGGCCATCGGCCAATGTGCCTTTCATGCGCAGGCCCAGACACTCCAGCGTCTTGCGCGTTGGCGCATTGCTGGGCAAAACGGCAGCGACGACGGTACTTTCGTGGTGCTGTTCGAAAGCCTGGCTCATCGCATGCTGGGCCATTTCCGATGCCAGGCCGCGGCCCCAGGCCTGGGGCGTGATGCGGTAGTAAAGGTAGAGGCCGGCGTGGCCGGCAACGCTGCGGTGCATCAGGCCGCCAAAGCCGATCAGCGTCTCAGGTTGTTCGCGCTCGGCGATGGCCCAGTGGCCGAAACCCCGCGTCTGCCAGTGAGCAAGCCAGGCCTGCAACTGGGTTTCGGTGGCCGCGCGGCCGTGCGGCGTCGCGGCGGCACAGAAACGGTTCACCGCCGGGTCGGCATGCAGCGCCGTCAGGGTATCCAGATCGCTTTCCCGCGGTGGCCTCAACACGAGGCGTCGGGTCACCATGGCCGCTGGCACGGCCGCAACAGAGGCGCAGAACTCACTCGGAACCATGTACGACGCAAACTCGGTGGAAACCCTAGGAGGGTAGCCGCGAGCCGGCCGAGGCGAAAGCCCGGGGGCACGGGACCTGTCGCAAAACCGTCACAAAGCCACGTAAAGAGCGCAGAAGCAGGGCCGACTCGGCGGACCAGCAAGGCCGCCGGCGCCCAGACCGGCCCGGACTCAAGGACCGGGCCTGGCGCTGAACTGCAGCGCCGCGACGGTCAACCCGTCAGCAGCGCGTTGACGCGCTTCACATAGGCCGCCGGGTCTTCCAGGTGACCGCCTTCGGCCAGCACGGCCTGGTCGAACAGCACCTGGGCGAGGTCGTCGAAGTGATCGCTGCCATCCAGCTTCTTCACCAGTGCGTGCTCGGCGTTGATCTCCAG
>NZ_JBFUMO010000308.1:0-6868 GCF_054049355.1 Roseateles sp. P5_E11
GCCCGGTGACATCGCGCCCCCTCAGGTTGATCGACTGCATGCGGGAGCTGTTGCCGTCGGTCAGCTTGGAGAAGCGCGGGTCGAAATTGCGCAGGGCCACGCGCAGATGAGCGGCACTGCCCTGGTAGGCCAGGTCCATCTCCAGGTTGTCGAATCCGCTCAGGTTCCTGCCGCGGGCCGGGTCATCGCCGCTCAGCACGAGGGTGATGCCACACGATTGCGAAGGGCTGTTCGCGGGATAGCGGCAAACCCAGCGGCGGCGTTCGAAATCGACCCACTGCACGGGGGGCTCGCCCGGTGCGTCGCCCGCGGTGATCAGGAACAGGTTGCTCACCGCACCGGGGGCCGCGAGGTCGATGCTGCGCTCGGGCAGCCAGGCCTGCGCCAGCACCAGTGCCACGGTCAGCGCAATGCCGGCCGCGAGGTTGCGTGTGGGTGTGGTGGCGTGGGGCACGTGGGGGGCGACTGGAGATGCGCCATGACTGTATCGACCCGCCCCGGTCTTTGAACCGACCTGCCGAGCCCGAGCGTGACGTATCACCAGCGGGAGCGGTGGTCCTCGGTCACGCCCAGCAGGCCGTCGATGCGGCGCGCCGGTGCGCCGGCACCGGCCCGCACCGTGCCGGCGAAGCAGCCGATGGGCTGAACGTAGTGGCTGGCGGCGACAAGGAGGTCACGGTCCTCGGCACGTGCGCCTTCAGGCGTGAAGACCAGGTCGAGCAGGCCGTCGTCGGTGTGCACCCGCCACGGCCGCAACGGCTGGGTGGGGTCGAAGTCGAAATGGGCGCCGGCCAGCGCGATCGGCATGCCGTCCAGCCACAGCACGTTCTCCTGCCCGCCGAAATAGCCCTGCTGCAGATTGAAGCCGGCGTCGGCGCGGTGGGCGCTGGCCCAGCGCCAGGCGGTGTCGCGGGCGAGCAGGCCATTGGACGCGTCGACCGCCGCCCAGGCGCCATCCAGGCCGAAATGATGGCCCTCGGCCTCGGCCCAGCCTTGCACGGGCAGGGCTGTGGTCTTTTGCGTCGCATGGACGATGCCGCCGTCGACCGGGCCGATGGCCAGCAGCGGCGGCGCCATGCGGCCGAGGTCCAGGCGGGCCTGGATGCGCAGCGCGCGCGTGGCGACCGTGAGGCGCAGGCTGTCGTCCGGCTCGTGGCAGAGCGTCAGACGCGCGCCTGGGCCGCGGAACCAGGTGCGGGCGCCGGCGAGCGGCGCGTCGGATACACCGGCCTGCAATCCCGGCAGGCCGTCCTGGCGCCAGTTGGCCAGCAAGGTGCGGCGGCGACGGTCGAAGAGGTAGGCGAAAGCCGTGCAGGTCCAGCCGAGGTGGACGATGGCGACGCCGATGAAGAGCTGCTCATTGCCCAGGCCAACGTAATGCCAGCGCTTGTGATGCAGCTTGTGCCAGAGCCAGGAGCGGCGCTCACGCATGGGTGACCAATCGATGCGCGATATGCGGCCGGCATAGCGGCCCATGGCCGGCGCGCCATGGGTGACGACGGTTTGGGGAGCCAGGTTCATCGTGAATGCTGTCTGCGCCACTGCAGCGGCGCCTGGCCTGTCCACTGCCGGAAGGCGCGCGTGAAGGCGCTTTGCTCGGAATAGCCGAGCAGCAGAGYCACCTCGGCCAGCTCGACGCCGGGGTCGCGCAGATAGGCCTCGGCCAGTTGCTGGCGAGTCTGCGACAGCAGGGCCTGGAAGCTCTGGCCCTGTTCGGCCAGCCGCCGCTGCAGGCTGCGCGGGCTCATCTGTAGGCTGAGCGCCAGATCGGGCAGCTGGGTGCGGCCACTGCGGATCAGGCCGACCAGGGCCTGGCGCCAGACGCCGACCGGCTCGCTGATGGCAGCCACCTCCTGCAGCAGGCGTTCGGCTTGATCGTCGAGCAGCGCCAGCAGGGCCGCGTCGGCGCCGCGCAAGGGCAGGGCGAGGTCGCGCAGCGCCAGCACAAGGCGTGTGCTGGGCTGATCGAAGCGCACCGGGCCGCCGAAGAAGTCCTCGTAGGGCCGCACATCGGCCGGGCGGCGGTTGACGAAGTCCACCGCCAGTGCGCGCACCGGCCTGCCCGTGAACTCACGCGTCAGCTGCACCAGGGCCGCGATGGCGGTCTCGTCGACCAGGGCGCCGGGGCGGCCGCGCTCCACGCCCCATTCGATGCAGATGCCCTCGAGGCAGGGGTGGACCTGGGCGATGTTCACGTCATAGACCGAGCGGTGATAGCGCTCCAGCCGCAACAGGGCCTCGCCCAAGGTACCGCAGGCCAGCGCCGCGAAGCCGACGACGCCGAAGTGTCGCGGCGCGATGCCGCGCGCCAGGCGCAGCGAGAAGGTCGACTTCGGGCCGGGGTCGAGGTCGCGTGCCCGCTCGAGCAGCGCCTGCCAGCGGCACAGCGCGACAAAGGTCTCGGCCGGCGCCGGCGGTGTGCCAAGGGCGTCGGCGCGGCCGAGCGCGCCCATGTGCTCGAAGAGCAGCTGGACATAGCTGGCGGCGACGCGGGTTTCATCCATGGCCGGTCGATGATGCAGCAGCGCCGACCACCGTCCTCTGCGTGATCTCCCCAGGCGTGGCGCGATCCGTCAAAAACCCGGGTTTTGCCGTCAAGAAATCCTGGCCGTTTCGGATCAACATAGCGGCATGGACTGGCTGCTCGACCTCTACCACCGCCATGGCGACTGGCGCGATCTGACGCTGGTCCTGCTGTCGCCCATCTTCGGCGTCTTCATCGCGATGGAGGCCTGGCGCTTCCGCAGGACCGGCGTCTTCGACCTCTGGGACACCTTCGACAGCATGAACAGCGGCGGCAGCTATCTGGTCGCCGACCTGGTGCTGCTCGTCGTCCTCGTGCTGCCGGCCATGGGCTGGGTCTATGACCACCGCCTGTTCACCGTCGACGTGACTGTCTGGCGCTTCATCGGCCTGTTCTTCCTCGTCGAGTTCCTCTACTACTGGTTCCACCGCGGCAGCCACCGCATCCGCTGGTTCTGGTGTGCCCATGTCGTGCATCACGGCTCGGAGAAGATGAACTTCGGCACCGCGCTGCGCCAGAGCTGGTTCTATCCGATTGCGGGCAACTGGCTGTTCTACCTGCCGGCCGTGTGGCTGGGCTTCGAGCCTCGCTGGGTGCTGTTCGCGCTGTCGCTCAACCTGGGCTACCAGTTCTTCGTGCACACCGGCTGGGTCGGCAAGATGCCGGCCTGGTTCGAGTTCATCTTCAACACGCCGTCCCACCACCGCGCCCACCACGGCCGCAACCCGCAATACATCGACAAGAACTTCGGCGGCACGCTGATCGTCTTCGACCGCCTGTTCGGCACTTTCGTGCCCGAGGAGGCGGCGGTGGACTACGGCCTGGAGCACCCCTTTTACACGCACAACCTGTTCTGGCTGAATGCGCACGAGTGGCGGGCGATGTTCCACGACATGGCCCAGGAGAAGACCTGGGGCATGCGCCTGGCCCACCTATGGAGGCCGCCGGAGTGGCGGCGGCATTACAACGGGTTCAAGGGCTAGTTGGGCCCAGGTGCTTGGCCAGGAAGGCCTCCATGCGCTGCGCGAAGTCAACGCGATTCTTGAGCACCGCAAAGCCATGGCCTTCGCCGGGGTAGGTCACCCAGGCCGGCTCGTTGCCGGCCTCGCGCATGGCCTTGCGCAGGCGCTCTCCGTGGGCCAGAGGCACCCGCAGGTCGGCTTCACCGAAGGCCAGCAGCACGGGCGCCTTGATGCGGGCCGCCTGCTTGACGGGTGAATGAGCGGCGATGAGGGCGGCGTCCTTCTCCGGGTCGCCCACCATGTCGCGCAGCTGGAACTGGCGACCCCACTCGGGGATGTCATCGCGGACCCACCAGGACCCCGCCACATACAGATCCAGGTCGGTCACGGCCACCCAGGCCACGCCGCAGCGGTAGAGCTCGGGGTCCTTGATCAGGCCCATCAGCGTGCTGTAGCCGCCGTAGCTGGCGCCGGCGATGCAGGCCTTGTCGCTGGCGATCTTCTGTTCCTGCGCCCAGCGCAGAGCGTCCGCCACGTCGTCCTGCATGGCCTGGCCGAACTGGCGGAAGCCGGCGCGGAAATGGTCCCGGCCGTAACCGGTGCTGCCGCGAAACTCCGGCTCGATCACGGCGTAGCCTCGCGAGGCCAGGAATTGCGCATAGGCATGCCAACCCCAGGCATTGCCGCGCACCCAGGGTCCACCGTGTACGAGGACGACGGCCGGCAGCGGACCTGTGGCCTCGGCGTTCTTCGTGACCCAGACAGGCAAATCGCGGCCATCGCGTGCCTTGATGCGGTGCAGGTCCATCTGTGCCATCTCGGACGGCTCGATCGCGTTGCGCATGCGGCCCACGGGGCGCCAGACTGATTCGCCCGCGGGCGGCTGGGCCTGGTAGAGCCACAACTGGCCGGGCTCGCGGTCGCTGTAGGAGCGCACCAGCGCCACGACATCGGCCTGGCCACAGCGTCGGCAACTGATGCTGTTGACGCGGCCCGGCATGCGCTCGTCCGCCGCCTTTTGCAGCGCCTGCATGGCGGCGTTCTGCCAGACCGTCGTCTCGGCGTCGGTCGTGACACGCACGCCCAGGGCAGTGCCCGCGGCGTCATTGAGCACACGACCGTTGAAGTCGAAACCCGGTGTCACGACCAGGGGCTTGGGGTCTGGCGCGTGACGTTCGAAGTCGTACAGGCTCAGCACCGTTTCGCTACCGCGCTGGGTGTGCGTCACATAGAGCCGGCCGGCATCGTCGACGGCGTTGATGCCGAAGGGCGCGTTCAGCAGATCGCTTTCGTACAAAGGCTGCCAGTCCTGGCGGCCCGGGCCGCGCCACAGGGCGCCTCGCCGGCCGTCGCGGCGCGTCAGCGCGACGCGCAGCTCGCCGCGGCTGTCGGTCACCCAGCCCACGGTGTCGGGTGGGGCGTTCACGCCGGTCAGCCGCGTGCGGCCGGTGCGGGTGTTGAGCCACAGCGGCGTTTCCAGGTGGCGCTCGTCGGGCGTGAACTCGGCCAGCAACACCTCTTCGTTGACCTCGTTCGGTTGTGGCCGTGGCACGGCCAGCAGGCGGTGGTTCCAGTCCAGCAGACGATCCTGCCGGCTGCCGTCAGTGAAGAATGGCCGCCCCATGCGCCGCACCAACTGTCGGATCTGGCTGCCGTCGGGGTTGATTGCAAACAAGCCAGGCGCGCCATTGGGGCGGCCGCTGCCATCGGACAGGTCCGTGACGCTGAAGACCAGCCGGTCATCGTTGACCCAGTAGGCCTGCGAGATGTCGCCATCATTGAACTGCGCGGTGCGCATCGGCTTGCCGCCAGGGTTGAGGTCGAAGACGCCGAGGCCGACGCGCGGCCCGCCGAAGGTGCTCCTCACGGCGAGCTTGCGGCCCGACGGCGACAGCACGGCCTCGACGATGGTGGGGTCCTTGAAGAAGGCTTCGGCCGGCGGCGGCGCGGCCAGGACCGGGGTCCCCGTGGCGAGCGTGGCCAGCAGGATCAGTGGGGCGAGCAGACGCTGCTTCATGGCTGGTCCAAATGCTTGGCGAGAAAGGTCTCCACCCTGCGGGCGAAGTCCAGTCGGTTCTCGGGCTTGCCGAAGCCATGGCCTTCTTCGGGGTAGCTGACCCATTCCGGCGGATTGCCGGCCGCCTTCAGGGCGTCGCGCATGCGCTTGCCATGCACGATGGGCACGCGCAGGTCTGCCTCGCCGTAGGCCAGCAGCACCGGCGCCTTGATGCGCGAGGCCAGCTTCACCGGTGAGTTGGCGGCCAGCATGGCGGCATCCTGCTTGGGGCCGCCGACCATTTCGGGAAGGGTCAGCTTGCGGGCGATGCTGCTGTCATCGCTCACCCACCACGACCCCTGCACCATCAGCTCCAGGTCCGTCACGGCCACCCATGCCACGCCGCAGCGGTAGAGGTCGGGTTCCCTGGCCAGGCCCATCAGCGTGCTGTAGCCGCCGTAGCTGGCGCCGATGATGCAGGCCTTCTCGCTGGCCAACCCTTCCTTCTGCGCCCAGCGCAGCGCGTCGGTCACGTCGTCCTGCATGGCCTGGCCCCATTGCTTGAAGCCGGCGCGCAGATGCTCCTCGCCGTAGCCGGCGCTGCCGCGGAACTCCGGCTCGATGACGACGTAGCCGCGCGAGGCCAGGAACTGCCCCCATTTGTCCCATTCCCAGACATGGCCCCGCACCCAGGGCCCGCCGTGCACCAGCACAACGGCCGGGCGCGGCCCCTTGGCATCGTCGGCGCGCGTGATCCACACCGGCAGTTCGCGTCCGTCACGGGCCTTGATGGTCTTGAAATCCATCGTCGCCATCTGCTCGGGGGTGACCGCCTCGCGCACCCGGCCGATGGAGCGCCAGTGGGGCTCTCCGTCGGGCGGTTTACCCAGGTAGAGCCAGACCTTGCCGGGGTCGTGATCGCCGTAGGACTTGACGACGGCCACCATGTCCTGCTGGCCGCAGCGAAGGCAGCTGATGCGGTTGATGAAGCCCGGCAGGCGCTTGTCGGCCTGCTGCTGGAACTTGGCCATGCGTTCATCCAGCCAGACTGTCGCCTCGCTGTCCACCAGCGCCCGCACGCCCAGCACGGTGCCGCCTTCGGTGATCAGGTGGCCGGCGAAATCGAAGCCAGGCGTTGCCACGATGGCGGCCTGAGCGGGCGCTTTCGTTTGGACGTCGTAGCGCGCCAACACGCCTTGCGGGCTTCCTTTGGGCACGTGCGTGACGTAGAGCGTGCCTTTGCTGTCGACGTCGTGGAGCCTGAAGGGCTGCTTCAGCACCGTCGTGTCGTAGAGCTGCTCCCATTGCGTGCTGCCCGGCTTGAGCCAGTAAGCCTGCAGGCGGTCGTTCGTGAAGCTCACTGCTGCGCGGGGCGCGCCGCTGGCG
>NZ_JBFUMO010000309.1:0-6867 GCF_054049355.1 Roseateles sp. P5_E11
GCGTTCCGGCGTGCGCATGCCGCGCGACACCAGCATGACCGTCGTCGGCTCGCCCTTGGGATAGAGAGTCCACTGCTCGCGGACGATCTTGCCCTGCGCATGGTCGGCCGCCGTGACGGCCAGGCGCTCGCGCACGGCATCGCCATGCTCGGAAAAGTCGCGCGACAGGAATTCCTCGGCGCTGTCGGCATGCCAGAAGCGCAGGGCTGCGGCATTGGCCCAGAGGTTGCGCTGTTGTTCGGGGTCGAAGACCCACAGAGGAACGTCGAGCCAGTCGTAATGGCTCAGGCTGGCGAAGTCGAGGAGCATGTGGGCGCGTTGAGAGGCGCGCGATTGTCACCGCTCGTCACATCTGTCGCCCGTGAACTACTGCGCGGCCGCGCCGCGCAGGTTCAACCGCGGCGCACTCGGCGCAATTCGTCCAGGATCAGCAGGACGGCGCCGACGGTGATGGCGCTGTCGGCGACGTTGAAAGCAGGGAAATACCAGCTTCGAGCGTGAACCTGGATGAAGTCGACGACGTAGCCGTGGATGGCGCGGTCGATGACATTGCCTAGCGCGCCACCCAGAATCAGCGTCAACGCCCAAGCGAACAGCTTCTGGTGGCCATGGCGGCGCAGCATCCAGATGATGAAGCCGGCCGCGGCCAGGCCCAGGCCGAGGAAGAACCAGCGTTGCCAGCCGGAGGCGCCATGCAGGAAGCTGAAAGCGGCGCCGAAGTTGTGGGCGCGCACGACGTCGAAGAAGCTGGTGACTGGGTGCACGTCACCGAGCTGGAAGGTGCGCAGGATGAGCACCTTGGTGAGCTGGTCGGCCAGGATGATGAGGGCGGCAATCAGCAGCCAGGAAGTCAGGCCGGAGGACGAGGACGACGAGCGAGAAGGCATGGAATGGGGTCGCGAGGCGAGGGCCGCCAATGTRACTTGCCGCCGAGCCGGGGCTTGTAGGCGCAGGAGAAGCGGCGTAGAAGCGGAACTCTCCCTGCTCGCTGGAGGATCCCATGCGAAAGCGCATCTACTGGTTGCTGCCCCACCTGAGCAGCGCGCGGCGCACGATGGACGAGCTGTTGCTCGCCCGCATCACCGAACACCACATCCATTTCGTCGCCGCCGAAGGTGCCGCGATGGACGGTCTTCACGCGGCCAATGTGCTGCAGACCTCTGACCTGGTCGAGGCGGCCCAGAACGGCGCGCTGATCGGCTCCGGCCTCGGCGCCGCGGGCGGCGTTGCGGCGGCCCTGGCGATCAGCGCAGCCTCTCCGGCGGCGGTCGTCATCGGCCTGGCGGCCGTAGGCGCCATGCTGGGCACCTGGTCGTCCAGCATGATCGGCAGCTCCACGCCGAGCCGGCGCTTGAAACGCTTCGAGGCGGCCATCGAGCAAGGCCAATACCTGCTCATCGTCGACGTGCCCCGCTCGCGCATCACCGAGATCGAGGAACTGCTGGCTCGCACCCACCCCGAAGCGCACTTCGAGGGGATGGAGCCGAACGTGCCTGCGTTCCCGTGAGCCCCTCGTCCGGTCTCACTCCGGCTGAACGCCGGTGAGGCCAGCCGGTCTTGCAGACCGCGCAGCCGGCAGAGCGGCTGCTCTTCGGCAGGCACGACAAGTCCTCAGGACTTGCCGTGTCCGGCCTCAGCCCCGAGGGGACGGCGATGCATGCGGCATTGAGCCGCATGCACATCGCCTGCGGGCCGACTTGGGACGGCCCGGCGTCGGTCCGCGTAAAAAACCAGCGCGTGCTTACGCGACGGTGCGGGTCTCGCCCGCGCCGTAGAGGTTGCTGTCGCAGCGCCCGCAGAGCGTCGGGTGAGCCGCAATGCTGCCGACGTCGGCGCGGTAGTGCCAGCAGCGCTCACACTTGGCATGGGCGCTGGGCGTGACGACGACGCCCAGTTCGCCTGCTGATGCCAAGCGCACGGCCGACGTGATGAAGACGAAGCGCAGGTCGTCACCCAGGCTGGCCAACAGCATCTGGTCCTGCTCGTTCACCTTGAGCACCAGTTCGGCCTGCAGCGAGGCGCCGACAGCACCCGTCGTGCGTACCGCCTCGATGGCCTTGTTGACCTCATCGCGGATCTCGTGGATGCGATGCCATTTGGCCAGCAGCGCTAAATCCGTCTTGCCGAAGTCCCAATAGGTCTCCGTGAAGATGCTCTCGCCCTTGCCGAAGATCGCCCACGCCTCCTCGGCCGTGAAGCTGAGGAAGGGCGCCATCCAGCGCAGCATGGCGTGCGTGATTTGCCACAGCGCCGTCTGTGCGGATCGGCGGGCCAGGCTCTTGGGCGCGGTCGTGTAGAGGCGGTCCTTCAGCACGTCCAGGTAGAAGGCGCCGAGGTCCTCGGAGCAGTAGACCTGGAGTTTCGACACCACCGGGTGGAACTCGTAGCGCTCGAAGTGGGCCAGGATGTCGGCCTGCAATTCGGCGGCACGAGCCAGCGCGTAGCGGTCGACTTCCAGCAGATCGCCGGGTGCGACCGTGTCCGTTGCCGGGTCGAAGTCGCTGACGTTGGCGAGCAGGAAGCGCAGCGTGTTGCGGATGCGGCGGTAGCTGTCGACGACGCGGGCCAGGATCTTTTCGTCCAGGCCGAGGTCGCCCGAGTAGTCGGTTGCGGCCGTCCACAGGCGCAGGATCTCGGCGCCGAACTTGTCCGACACGGCTTGCGGCGCGACGACGTTGCCCATGGACTTGCTCATCTTGCGGCCCTGGCCGTCAACGACGAAGCCGTGCGTCAGCAGCCCCCGGTAGGGCGCGCGGCCATAGAGGGCGCAGGCGATCAGCAGCGACGAATGGAACCAGCCGCGGTGCTGGTCGTGGCCTTCGAGATAAAGGTCGGCCTCGGGGCCGCTGTCGTGGCCCGCTCCCTGGTGGCTGCCCTTGAGCACATGCTCGAAGGTGGAGCCGGAGTCAAACCAGACGTCGAGGATGTCGTTGCCCTTGGTGTACTGGGCCGCCTCAGCACCCAGCCACTCGACGGCGTCGAGCTTGGACCAGGCCTCGATGCCGTTCTGCTCCACCAGCTGGGCCGCGCGCTCGATGAACTCCAGCGTCTTCGGATGCGCCTCGCCCGTGTCCTTGTGCAGGAAGATAGGCAGCGGCACGCCCCAGCTGCGCTGGCGGGAGATGCACCAGTCGGGACGGCCGGCGATCATGTCGTGCAGGCGGGCGCGGCCGTTCTCGGGGTAGAAGCTGGTGGCTTCGATAGCGGCCAGCGCGGTCTTGCGCAGGCTGTCGGGCGCCTTGTTCGTCGTGAACAAGCCGTCGCCCTCATCCATGCGCACGAACCACTGCGCCGCCGCGCGGTAGATGACCGGCGTCTTGTGCCGCCAGCAGTGTGGGTAGCTGTGGGTCAGCTTGCTTTGCGCCATCAGGCGGCCGGCGTCCTGCAGCGCCTGGGCGATGACCGGATTGGCCTTCCAGATGTGCTGGCCGCCGAACAGCGGCAGGTCGGCGGCGTAGGCGCCGTTGCCCTGCACGGGGTTGAGGATGTCGTCGAAGGCCAGTCCGTGGGCGACGCAGGACTGGAAGTCGTCCAGGCCATAGGCGGGTGCGGAGTGGACGACGCCGGTGCCGTCTTCGGCAGTCGCGTAGTCGGCCAGGTAGACCGGGCTTTCGCGGTCATAGCCGGGGTCGACGTGGGCCAGCGGATGCTTGAACTTCTGCAGCTCCAGCTTGCGGCCTGGCACCACGGCGACGACGCTGCCTTCGAGCTGCCAGCGCGCCAGGCACTTCTCCACCAGCGCCTCTGCGACGACGAAGTAGCCCTTGGCCGTGTCGACCAGCGCGTAGGGCAGCTCGGGGTTCAGGTTGAGCGCCTGGTTGGCGGGGATGGTCCAGGGCGTGGTCGTCCAGATGACGGTGAAGGCGTCCTTGGTCAGCGGCGCGACGGCGAATGCAGCGGCCAGCTTTTCTGGCTCGGCGCTCAGGAAGGCCACGTCCACTGCAGGGGACTGCTTGTCCGCGTACTCGATCTCAAACTCGGCCAGCGACGAGCCGCAGTCGAAGCACCAGTACACGGGCTTCAAGCCGCGGTAGACGAAGCCGCGCTCGAACATCCGCTTCAGGACACGGATCTCGCCGGCCTCGTTGGCGTAGTTCATCGTCTTGTACGGGTTGTCCCACTCACCCAGCACACCCAGGCGCTTGAAGTCCATGCGCTGGCCGTCGATCTGCTCGGTGGCGTAGGCGCGGCTCTTGGCCTGCACCTCGTCGCGCGGCAGGCCGCGGCCGAAGGTCTTCTCGATCTGGTTCTCGATGGGCAGRCCGTGGCAGTCCCAGCCCGGGATGTAGGCCGCGTCGAAGCCCGCCAGCTGGMGCGCCTTGACGATCATGTCCTTCAGGATCTTGTTGGCGGCATGGCCGATGTGGATCTGGCCGTTGGCATAAGGCGGGCCGTCGTGCAGCACGAACTTCGGCGCGCCGCAGCGGGCGTCGCGCAGGCGCTTGTACAGGCCTTGCTCGTCCCAGGCCTTGACCCAGCCCGGTTCGCGCTTGGGCAGGTCGCCGCGCATCGGGAAGGGCGTGTCGGGCAGGTTGAGCGTGGAGCGGTAGTCCGGGGTGGTCATGGCATGCGGCCAGGCGGCGTGCCTGGCGATCAAGAAGCGGGGAGGGCGGAGCGAAGAGCGGCGGGGAGCCGCTTCAAATTCGGTCGCGCGTGGTCTGGCGTCGCTGGGCGGCGTGGGTGGCCAGGAAGGCGCGCGCCGCCGCCGTGTCGGCTGCGATGGCAGCCGTGAGCGCTTCAAGCCCGTCGTACCTGGCTTCGTCGCGAAGTTTGTGCAGCAGTTCCACGCGGGCGAGTTTACCGTAGCCCCCCTCGGGGCCGAGGGGCCACCGCAGGCAATGCACCTCCAGCAGCACGCGGCCGGCATCTTCGACGGTGGGCCGCCGGCCCAGGCTGGCGACGCCCGGCAGCGGCTCGGGCGTCAGGCCATGCACCAGCACCGCGAAGATGCCCTGGGCGGCCGGCTTGTCATGGTCGAAGCGCAGGTTCAAGGTGCGAAAGCCGTCGGCCGCGCCGGGGGCGCTCTCGCCCAGTTGGCGGCCCAGCTTGCGCCCGTGCGTGATGTGGCCCGAGATGGCATAGGGCCGACCCAGCAGCGCCGCGGCGGCCGCCATGTCGCCCGCGGCCAGCGCCTCGCGCACGGCCGAGCTGCTGACGCGCAGGCCGTGCACCTCGTAGCTCATCATGCGGGCCACGTCGAAGCCGCGCGCCTGGCCGGCGGCATCCAGCGTCGCATAGTCGCCCTGGCGCTTGGCACCAAAGCGGAAGTCGTCACCGACCAGCACATAGCGAGCGCCCAGGCCGTCGACAAGCACCTGGCGGATGAAGTCCGGCGCCGGCAGTGAGGCCAGGGCCTCGTCGAAGCGCAGSAYGACGACCTGGTCGACACCGCAGCGCTCSAGCTCSMCGAGCTTGTCGCGCAGATTGGCGATGCGGGCGGGCGCGAGTTCGGGCTTGTGGGCCTTGGCGGCGAAGAAGTCGCGCGGATGCGGCTCGAAGCTCAGCACGCAGGTCGGCAGCCCGCGGTGGCGGGCCTCTGACTGCAGCAGCGCCAGCATGGCCTGGTGCCCGCGGTGCACGCCGTCGAAGTTGCCGATGGTCAGTGCGCAGGCAGGTGCGATGCCGGGGTGGTGGAAGCCTCTGAAAACTCGCATGGGCTCATTGTCCCCGCTGCGTCATTGGCCCCAGACCTCCGCAGGGCTCGCCACCCAGCGCCATTGGCCGGGCGCCAGGTCGGCCGGCAGCGTCAGCGCGCCGAACTGCGGTCGGTGCAGGGCCTCGACGCGGTTGCCGACGGCCGCGACCATGCGCTTGACCTGGTGGTATTTCCCTTCGACAAGGGTCAGCCGCAGCAGCGTCTCGTCGGCGATCTCGGCGCCTTCGGCCTTGCTGATCTCGGGCGGTCGCTGGAACTTGGCCGGAAGCTTGCTCTCTGGCTCCTTCAGCTCGACGCCGGCCAGCAACTGCTCGACCATGGTCGCCRTCAGCGGATGCTTGCAGCGCGCTTCGTAGACCTTGGGCACATGGTGCTTGGGCGAGGTCAGCTTGTGGATCAAGGTGCCGTCGTCGGTCAGCAGCAGCAGGCCGGTCGTGTCTTCATCGAGCCGACCGATGGGCTGCACGCCGCGCTCGCGCAGCGGCGCTGGCAGCAGGCTGAGCACGCTGGGGTGGTGCTTGGGCTTTTGCGAGCATTCGTAGCCGGCCGGCTTGTTCAGCAGGATCAGTGCCTTGTCGTAGCAGGGCCACTCCAGGCCACCGACCGTGAAGCGCATGCCTTGAGTCTCGAACTCGGCCTCCGGGTCGTCGACGACTTCGCCGTTGACCGACACCTCGCCGTTCCATACCAGCCCTGCGCACAGGCGCCGCGTTCCGAAGCCCTGGCTGAAGAGGATCTGTGAGAGCCGCTGTTTCACGGCGTGGCTTTGGGCCGTGCCTGGATGGGCTGGATGTTGCCGCAGTCGGCGCTGATCCAATGGCCCTCGCCGCTGACGGCCGTCGTCACGGTCTTGCCGTCGCGCTGGCGGGTCAGCTTGACGTCGCTGGTGAAGGCGGTGTTGCCTTGCAGGGTGGTCGTGCCTTCACCCTCGGTGGCCGGGTCGGTGCAGACGAAATGGCTGTGGATGACATTGCCGCTGCGGCGGACATCGTGGGTGCAGTTGCCGGCCGGATGAGAGGGCGTGAGGTCGCGCTTGACCTGCTCCTCGGTGAGGCAGCTCTTGACAGTGACCGCACCACCCGCGAAATCCATGCTGACGCCGCGCTTGGCCATCATCTCCTGCATCATCTGCTTCTGAGCCGGGGGCATGCTCTCCATGGCCTTCTGGGCCTTTTCCATCTGCGCCTTGCGCTCGGGGTCGACCTGGGTGG
>NZ_JBFUMO010000310.1:0-6856 GCF_054049355.1 Roseateles sp. P5_E11
AGCCGGCCCGCGCTGGCGATGTGCTCGCGGCTCGATGCCGCGAGCATCGCCGTCCCCCAGGGGGCTGAGGCCGGACACATGGCGCCCTGCGGGCGGCATGTGCCTGCCGAAGGGCTGCGGCACATGCCGCAGCGCGGTCTGCAAGACCGACCGGACCTGCCCGCGTTCAGCGCGGCTGGGCTGGGCGAGGGGCTTCATGTCAAGCACCGAGCAGCTTGCCGGTGCGCAGCGCCTCGCGGCCCGCGACCTTGGCGACGCGCATGCCGGCGTTCGCAAAGCGCAGGAAGTCGCGCGCGAAGAACAGGCCGTCGACCGGGCTCTTCAATTCAGTGACCTCGGCCGTGATGGGGTCGATGACATGGGCCAGCACTTCGCCGGCCGTCACCTCCACACCCACCTCCTTGACGAAGGTCAGCACGCCGGCCACCGGCGACTTGATCGGCATGCTGCCGGCCAGCGGGCGGGCGTCGCCGATGGCCTCCGGCACTTCGGGCTTGTCGCCGGCAATCAGGCCGCGCCAGCGCAGGAAGTCGACGATGTTCTTCGCATCGGCGGCGGCCAGCTCATGCGTCACGTCGGCCGCGCCGCGCAGCTCGACGGTGACCGACAGGCAGGCCTGCGGAATCGGGAACTTGCCGCCGAAATGCTTGTCCCACTTCCACCAGACCTGGGAGCAGGCCTCGTCGAAGGGGTTGTCACCCGAGTCCTGGGCCAGCAGCGTCAGGCGCGAACGCAGGAAGCGCGCCAGCGGGTCGCAGTCGGGCCAGCAGGGCGTCTCGGTGTAGAGGTGCATCAGCGCCTGGGCGTCGCAATGCAGGTCCAACACGATGTCGGCGTCGCAGGACAGGCTCAGCAGCTTGCGGCGCTGCGACTGCAGCTCGGTATCGACCGGGCTGGCCAGCACCGCCGCCTTCAGCGCGCGGCGCAGCAGGGCGACATTGGCCGCGGCGTCGCTGCCCAGTTGGGTTGCGACCGCCTGGGCGACGGCATCGATCTGGTCCGGGTAATGGCGGTTGAAGTTCTCACCCGTCGTCAGCTCGAAGCGGCCCAGATGGGCATGCAGCATGAACTGGCTCAGGCCGATGGGGTTGGCCATGGGGACGAGGACGATCTCGCCGCTGATCTGGCCGGCAGCCTCCAGCGCGTCAAGCTGCAGGCGCAGGTGGTGGGCGACCAGCATGCCAGGCAGCTCGTCGCCGTGCAGCGAAGCCTGGATGTAGGCCTTTTGTCCGCCGGGCTGGCCGTAATGCAGCGAGACCAGCTCGCGCTGCGTGCCCGGGGCAGGGGAGAGCAAGGGATGGCGTTGGATATTCATGGCTAGCGGGACATCATCGGCTTGAGCCAGCGGTTCTCGGCCCAGCGGAACAGACCGACCAGGCACAGCGTCAGCACGAAATAGAAGGCGCCGGCCGTGATGAAGGCCTCGAAGGGAAGGTAGTACTTGGCATAGACCTGTTGGGCCGCGCCGGTCACGTCCAGCAGTGTCACCGTGCTGGCCAGCGAGGTGCCGTGCAGCATGAAGATGGCCTCGTTGCCATAGGCCGGCAGCGCGCGGCGCAGCGCGGCGGGCAGCACCACGCGGCGCAGCATCAGCCCGCGCCCCATGCCCAGCGCCTTGGCGGCCTCGATCTCGCCGGCGGGCAGCGCGCGAATGCTGCCGGCAATGATCTCGGTCGTGTAGGCGGCCGTGTTCAGCGTGAAGGTCAGCCAGGCGCAGAAGGTGGCCGACGACAGCCAGGGCCAGGCCCAGCTGTCTCGCACGGCCTCGAACTGCGCTGCGCCGTAGTAGATGAGGAAGAGCTGCACCAGCATCGGCGTGCCGCGGAAGACATAGGTGTAGAGCCAGACCAGCCGKGACGGCGAGCCAAGGAACACGGTCCGCACGACCGCCAGCGGCACGGCCAGCAGCAGGCCACCTGCCAATGACAGCAGCAGCAACTGCAGCGAGGTGACGAGGCCGCTGAGATAGAGCGGAAAGTTCTCGGCGACGGCGTCGAAGTTCATAACTTGCCCGCCTTGGTGCCGATGGCCAGGCGCCGCTGTGCCCAGGCGAAGACGAGTTCCGACACGCTGGTGAACACGAGATAGATGAGGGCCACGGCCAGGAAGAAGGTGAAGGGCTCACGCGTCGTGCCCGCGGCCTGCTTGCCGCGCGTCATCAGGTCGGACAGGCCGATGATGGAGACGATGGCCGTGCTCTTGATCAGCACCAGCCAGTTGTTGGAGATGCCCGGCAGCGCATGTCGCAGCATCTGCGGCAGTGTGATGCGCCAAAGCACCAGGCGGGGGCTCATGCCATAGGCCAGGCCCGCCTCGCGCTGGCCCGGCGGTACGGCCAGGAAGGCGCCGCGGAAGGCCTCGGTCAGGTAGGCGCCAAAGATGAAGCCGATGGTCAGCACGCCGGCGATGAAGGGGTCGATATCGATGAAGTCATCATGGCCAAGCTTGGGCGCAATGGTATTGACGGCGAGCTGGCCACCGTAGAAGACGAGCAGCATCAGCACCAGGTCGGGCACGCCGCGGATCAGCGTGGTGTAGGTGGCTGCCACGCCTCGCGCGACGCGTGAGCGCGACAGCTTGGCCAGCGCGCCAATCAGGCCCAGCAGGGAGGCAATGGCCAGCGAAGACAGCGCCACCGCCAGCGTGACGGCGGAGCCTTCGAGCAGGCTGGGGAGGAATCCGTGCAACATGAGAAAGAAGGCCGCGCTCAGCGGGGAGGGGTGATGAGGTCGAAGCTGAAGTAGCGGTCGTTGAGAGTCTTCAAAGTGCCGTTGCCGCGCATTGCGGCCAGTGCCTCGTCGAAGCGCTGGCCCAGCGTCGCCGCATCGGCCTTGCGCAGGCCCACGCCGATGCCCTTGCCGTAGTAGCGCTGGTCCTTGGCGAAGTCGGGCCCGACAAAGCCGAAGCCGCGGCCGTCGGCATGGTTGAGGAAGCCGAACTGCGCGATGACCGCGTCCACCAGCGTGGCGTCCAGGCGGCCAGACTTCAGATCCAGGAAAGCCTGATCCTGGGTGGCGTAGCGCATCAGCTGGACGCCCTTGAATTGTTCGGCCAGGAAGCGTTCATGGATGGTGCCGCGCTCCACGCCGATGCGCTTGCCCTTCAGGCCGGCTGGGCTGACGTCGGCGCGTGGGTCGCCGCGCATGACCAGGCGGGCCGGCGAGTAGTAGTAGGGTGACGAGAAGTGGATGACCTGCTGGCGCTCCGGCGTGATTGACATCGAGGCCATGATGGCGTCGATCTTGCGCGATTGCAGCGCCGGGATCAGGCCGTCGAACTCCAGGATGACCGGGGCGCACTGCTGGCCCAGACGTGCGCACAGGGCCTGGGCCACGTCGATCTCGAAGCCCTTGAGCTGGCCGTCGGTGCCGATCTCGCTGAAAGGGGCGTAGCCCACGGCGAAACCGATCCGCAGGCGCTGCGGCGCCTGGGCCCCGGCCGTACTGGCGAGGGCCAGGGCAACGGGCAGGGCCAGGGCGGAGCGGCGACGCATCACTGCTTGGTGCGCGGCGCGATGTCGTAGTCGAAGTATTTGTCGGCGAGCTTCTTGAACGTGCCGTTGGCCTGCACGGCATCGATGGCGGCGTTGAACTTCTTGCCCAGCRTGGCCTCGTCGGCCTTGCGCATGCCCACACCGGTGCCGACGCCGAAGACCTTGTCGTCGATGATGGCGGGGCCCGAGAAGGCAAAGCCCTTGCCCTCTGGCTTCTTCAGGAATCCGAAGTCGCCGGCGGGCGAATCCATCAGCGTGGCGTCGATGCGGCCGGACTTGAGGTCCAGGAAGACCTGGTCCTGGCTGCCGTAGCGCACGATCTCGCTCTGCTTGAAGGTCGCGGCGGCGTAGGTCTCATGCGTCGTGCCGCGCTGCACGCCGATCTTCTTGCCCTTCAGTCCGGCGGCCGTGGGGTCGAGCTTCACGCCCGCCTTGGCGATGAGGCGGGCCGGGGTGTTGTAGTAAGGCTTGGAGAAGGCGACAACCTTCTGGCGTTCCTCGGTGATGGAGACGCTGGCGAAGATGGCGTCCACCTTGCGCGATTGCAGGGCGGGGATGAGGCCGTCAAAGTCCTGCTGCACCAGGGTGCACTGGGCCTTCATTTCGGCGCAATAGGCCTGCACGAGCTCGATCTCGAAGCCCTTGAGCTTGCCGTCCGGGCCGATCTCGGAGAAGGGCGGGTAAGCGCCTTCGACGCCGATGCGCAGCTTCTTCCATTCGGGTGCCTGGGCCTGGGCCAGCGAGGCGACGGCCAGCAGGGCCAGCGCGATGAGGGAGCGTTTCTTCATGTCAAACCTCTTGGGTGGGACGGTGTTCAGCGGGCGACGTTGGGTAGCCAGTCGCGCAAGGCCGCAAGGGTAGCAGCCGGGTCTTCCTCCTGAGGCACATGGCCCAGCTTCGGGAAAACCACCAACTTGTTGTTCGGGATGGCTTTTGCGAACTCGCGGCCCCAGCGCAGCGGGATCAGCCGGTCGCGCTCGCCCCAGAGGATGAGGGTAGGGACCTTGATCTCGGGCAAGCGTTGGAAGGGGCCAGGAGCTAGCTGATCCATGCGCCGCATCAAGGCGACACGGTTGCCTTCGCGCAACGTCAGTTCGTAGTAACGGTCCACCAGGGCGGCGGTGACGCGGCTGGGGTCACCATAGACATCCAGCACACTTTCCTCGATGGCGCGGCGCGGCAGCACCCAGCGCATGGGCTCGCGCAGCACCGGGATGCGGGCGATGCGAAAGCCAAGCGGCATGGAATCCGGCTCGAAATCGAAGCCGGCGGCGTCGACCAGGACGAGGCCGGCGACGCTGGCGGGGTCGGCCAGGGCCACCTGCCAGGCGATTTCGCCGCCCAGGGAGTTGCCACCCAGAATGACCCGGCCCACGCCCAGGCGCGCCAGCAACTGGCGCACGAAGGCGACGTAGCGGGCATCGCTGTAGTCGTTGTCGGCGTTCGGCCCGGTCAGGCCGAAGCCGGGCAGGTCGAAGCTGATGACGCGCCGGGTGGACTTCAACTCGGCCGCCCAGCCTTCCCAGGTGTGCAGGCTGGCGCCGGTGCCATGGATGAGGACGATGGGCAGCGGGTCGCTGCTCGGGCCCTGGTCGCGGTAGTGCACGAGCAGGCCATCGAGGTCGACGAAGTCCGACGGCGGCGGCGCCCAGCGCGGCACCAGGCTTTCCAGCGAGCGGTCCGGCGCCTTGCTAACGGCAAAGCCGAGGGCCGCCAGCATCAGCAGGATGCCGATGGCCTTCAGCGCGAAGTCGCCAAATCGCCCTTTCATCACGTTGGGCTCAGGTCGGCGTTGACGCCCCTGCGATCGTCAAACACGAAGCAGTTGCCGTGGTAATGCTTGCCACCGGTGTCCTCGAAGTACTTCAGGATGCCGCCGTCAAGCTGCCAGGCCGTCAGGCCTTGTTCCTCCAGCACCATGGCCGCCTTCTCGCAGCGGATGCCGCCGGTGCAATAGCTCACCACGGTTTTGCCGACCAGTTCCTGCTTGTGCGAGGCCAGGGCCTCGGGGAAGTCGCTGAACTTGTCGAGCCGCCAGTCGATGGCGCCGTCGAAGGCACCCTGGTCGACCTCGAAGCCATTGCGCGTGTCCAGCATGACGATCTCGCGGCCGGCGTCATCATGGCCCTGGTCCAGCCAGCGGGCCAGCACGGCCGGCGCCAGGGCCGGTGCGCGCGGCGCCTGGTCGGGGCGGATGGTGGGGTGGTTCATGCGGATGATCTCAGGCTTGACCTTGACCTTCAGGCGCTGGAAGGGCTGCACCTCGCTCCAGCTCTCCTTGGGTGTCAGTGTCGCGAAGCGTGGGTCGGCGCGCAGCTCGGCCACCCAGGTGTTCACGGCTTCGGCCGGGCCGGCCAGGAAGAGATTGATGCCCTCCTCGGCGATCAGCACCGTGCCCTTGAGACCCAGGGCTTCGGCGCGGGCATGGAGCCGATCGCGCAGCGCCGCCGTGTCGGCCAGCGAGACGAAGAGATAGCAGGAGATATTGAGGATGGGGCCGGACTGCATGAGGCCGCGGATTATCGGGGCGGCTCAGTCGGCCCAGCGCGAAGCAATGCCGCGCACCTCGTCCAGGCAGGCATTGAGCGCCTCGACGATGCGCGGGTCGAAATGGCTGCCGGCGCCGTTGCGGATGAAGGCCAGCGCCTCGTCGTGGCTCATGGCCTGCTTGTAGGGCCGCACGCTGATCAGGGCGTCATAGACGTCGGCAACGGCCATCAGCCGGGCCGACAACGGAATGGCCTCGCCGGCCAGGCCGTCCGGATAGCCGCTGCCGTCCCATTTCTCGTGATGGTGCCGGGCAATCTGCTTGCCGAAGGTCAGCATCGGGCCGGCGTCGTCGCCAAGGCGGTCGATGGCGCGCTGCAGCAGGTCGGCCCCGTGTTCGGCATGGGTCTTCATGACCTGCCATTCGTCCGGCGACAGCTTGCCGGGCTTGAGAAGGATGGCGTCAGGGATGGCAACCTTGCCGATGTCGTGCAGCGGCGCGGCCTTGGCGAGCTCGTCGATGGCTTCGGGCGTGAGGTCCAGCGGCCCGTCGGGCTGGGCGGCGATCCACTGCGCCAGCGTACGCACATATTCCTGGGTGCGCTGGATGTGGTTGCCGGTATCGGCGTCGCGGAACTCCGCCAGGCCGACCATGACGAAGAGGGTGGTGTCGCGCAGCCGCTCGACCTCACGCCGGCGCGCGCCCAGCTCGCCGCTCAGCAGCTCGTTGTGGCGCAGCAGGTGGTCCTCGGCCAGCTTGAGCTGCAGATGGGTGCGCACGCGGGCCAGCACGGTGGCGGGGTTGAAGGGCTTGTGGATGAAGTCGGCGCCGCCGACCTGGAAGCCGGCGCTCTCGTCCTCGGGCCGGGTCAGCGC
>NZ_JBFUMO010000311.1:0-6832 GCF_054049355.1 Roseateles sp. P5_E11
CAGCCGCGGTTGCCTACATAGGCGTGAGCGGCCGCGGCGTCCGAGAAGGTCTCGTAGGCTGCCGTCGGAATGCCATGGCGCTTCATGAAGTCCTTGGCGAAGGCCTTGGAGCTCTCGAGCTGGGCCGCGGCCCTGGTGGGCCCGAAGATGCGCAGGCCCCGCGAGCGGAACTCGTCGACGACGCCAGCGGCCAGCGCGACCTCGGGGCCGACGACGGTCAGCGTCATCTTCTGTTCGACGGCGAAGTCGGCCAGCGCCTTCACGTCGGTCATGCCGATGGGCACGGTCTCGATCTGCTCGTCACGCGCCGTGCCGCCGTTGCCGGGGGCGACGTACACCTGGCTGACGCGTTCGCCCTGGGCGAGCTTCCAGGCCAGCGCGTGCTCGCGGCCACCATTGCCAATGACTAGGACTCGCATCAGTTCAATTCTGCGTTGTGATAGACCGCTTGCGTGTCGTCGAGGTCTTCGATGACGTCAAGCAGCTTTTGCATGCGTTCGGCGTCTTCGCCGGTCAACTCGATCGTGTTCTCGGCCCGCATCGTCACTTCGGACAGCTCGGGCACCAGGCCGGCGGCTTCCAGCGCGGCCTTGACGGCTTCGTAGTCGGCTGGCGAGGTCAATACCTCAATGGCACCGTCGTCACCGGTGACGACATCTTCGGCGCCGGCGTCCAGCGCCACTTCCATGACCTTGTCTTCCGACGTGCCCGGCGCGAACAGCAACTGGCCGCAATGCTTGAACTGGAAGGCCACCGAGCCGTCCGTGCCCATGTTGCCGCCGTATTTGCTGAAGGCATGCCGCACCTCGGCCACGGTGCGAACGCGGTTGTCCGTCATCGTGTCGATCATGATGGCCGCGCCGCCGATGCCATAGCCTTCGTAGCGGATTTCTTCGTAGGTCAGGCCATCGATATTGCCGCTGGCCTTGTCGATGTTGTACTTGATGCGGTCGGCCGGCATGTTGGCGGCCTTGGCCTTGTCCACCGCCAGACGCAGGCGCGGGTTGTCCTTGATGTCGGGGCCGCCCTGGCGCGCGGCAACGCTGATCTCACGAATGATGCGGGTCCAGATCTTGCCGCGCTTCTCGTCCTGACGGCCTTTGCGATGCTGGATGTTGGCCCATTTGGAATGTCCGGCCATGTGGCTCTAGCTCCTTTGGCAGCACGGCTCAGATGCCATGCAACCCTCGATTCTACGAGGCCGCCTCCTGCCCCCGACCCCACCGCCTGCTCGCGGGCGTCCATCTTCCCGCGGCCTCGCCAGCGCCAACACGCCCGGAACTTCATCATGCATTCGCAGCCCGGACTAGCCGAACTGCGGGGGTGTGCGGCATGCGGAGCTCCCGGCCCGCTGGGACCTTCCCCCTAGAAACCTCCCCCTAAGGGCGTCCCCCTAAGAGCTGCAGTCTTCCTCACGTTGAAGGGTGAGGGGTGGGTGAAGCCCTGCAGGCCGGCGCCTAACTTTGAGGCGTCCCTGCCCGCCAGGGTCCGCTCTCAGGAGATTTTCATGACCCGTTTGTTCGCTCATTTCCGATGGACTGGCTGCTTAGGTGCAGCGCTGCTGTCCACATCCGTCCAGGCCGCCCCGGTCTGCTATCACAACTACGGCGCCATCGACGCGATGAAGCCGAACAAGCTCTTCCTCTACTACCCGACGGCCAACGACGCCACCTTCCCGGCCTACGCGACCAACGTCTCGCCCGCACGCACCTTCGCCATCGGCTCGCTGCCGGGCGCGCCTRCCGGCACCACCGCCCAGCTGCGCGACCGCATCTTCGACGTGGTGGCCACCGACTACTGCGAGTTCAACGTCCAGGTGCTGCCGCCCACGACGACCAACCCGGACGCACTGGGCGCGCCGCCGGCGCGGCGCAACATGGTCGCCATCGGCGCGGACACCGACCCCTCACTGTTCGGCATCGCCGAGGCGGTGGACACCGGCGACGCCGACGTCATCGACCACGCCCGCGTCTTCGGCGGCTCCTATGGCGTGTTCTGCAGCGCCGAGCTTTCCGGCGCCAACAACACGCTGGACCGCTGGGCCCTGGGCATCGGCGGCACGGCCGCGCACGAGGCCGGGCACAACTACGGCCTCTCGCACAGCGCGGTGGTGCACACCGGGGAGGACGCCTTCATCCACCACATCATGCCCGCCGGGCCTTCCATGCCCTGTACGAATCGCGTCGGCGAACGCCGCCACTTCAGCGACCAGGACTTCGGCATCCTGGCCAACAACGTCGGCCTGACGCTGCAATCTCTGGCCAACTGGGACTTCGTCAACCCCAATTCCGCCACCGCGTCGCGGCTGCGCATGGAGGTGCTCAGCCTCAGCACCACGCTCACGCCGGTGTCCACCTATACCGGCTCGCTGAGTCCCTGGAACCCGCCCAGCGTGGTGGCGTCCGGCACGCGGACCTTCAAGGGCACCAGCTACCACCGCTACTTCGTAACCTGGCAGTCCGCCAAGGGCTGGGCCAGCCCCAACCAGCCCGGCAGCATCGCCGGCCAGGTGCGCGGCGCCGAGCAGTTCCACGTCGGCACGCATTTCGCGGAAGAGAACATCCTCAACACCACGACCCAGGTGGTCATCGCCGACGCGACCCTGCTGGATGCCGGCGGGTCGGCGCTGCCCCTGCACCCACGCGTGCCCACCTTCGACACCGGCACCCTGTCGGCGGACGGCAACTTCATTCTGGGCCTGGCCAACCTCGCAGCGGCCAATCTGGTGCTGCGCAACTGGCGGGGCTTCGTGCTGCCGCGGCCCGCACACATCGACAGCATGTTGTTCGACCCCACGGGTGGCGTGAAGCTGTTCGACAATCAGCAGGAGCCGATCACGCCATGGCGCCAGCTGCAGTTGCCGACGGCCATGGAACTGCCCGCCGGCTCGACCGACAAGCCCGGCGAAGCCCGCTTCGTGCTCGGCAATCTGCTCAAGGACGGGCACAACGTGCGCATCAAGTTCCGTGGCCAGGTCACGGACGCGACGGTCGGCGCACAGGAAGTCAACCCCGACGTGAAGGGCGCGCTGGCGACAGACCCCTTCCCCGGCGCCTCGGTCTTCCTCGAAGGCGACCTGGTTGAGCCCAATGCGCTGCAGTGGGACGCCGACAAGAAGACCTTCGTCACCAAGGACCTGGTCACCCACGTCTTCCTGCAGGTGGCCGGCAAGCGTGCCAAGCCGGTGGACGGCATCCTGATCGGCCTGCTGCGCGGCAAGGTGGTCTGCTCCAACCTGAACACCCGCCAGTCGGTCAGCGTTCAAGCCAATACCGATGGCAGCTTCGATTGCGAAAAGGCCGGTCTCGTCTCCCTGCACGGGGAGCGGGTGCAGGTCTCGCAGGTAGGCCTGGTCAACACGCAGCTGCCGGCCGTGCAGGTCGGCGGCATGGACATCGCCAAGGTCACCTGCACCAACCTGCGCTCGCGCCAGTCCGTGTCGTTCAAGCCCGAAGTCAGCACCAATGCGCTCGACTGCGTGAAGGCCGGCCTCGGCGTCGAGCAGCAGAGCACGCTGCAGATCACCCAAATCGGCACCGTGCGCTGAAGGCGCCGGCCACCCTTTCCTACCCTGTTGTCTGGAGACCCTGATGAAGCAACTCAAATTCACATTGGCCGCACTGAGCCTGGTGGCATCGACGGCAATGGCCGCAGGCGTCACCAATGGCGACTTCACCGGCGGCCTGACGGGCTGGGCTAAGGCCGGCAACGTCGCCGTGGACACCACCAGCCAGTTCGGCGCGCCACCCGCCGGCTTCACCGCCCAGGCCGTGCTCGGCACAGCCGACACCTCCGGCTTCCTGTTCGGCGGCAGCGCGGTGGCCGCAGCCTCGCTGGAATCCTTCGCCGGGCTCGGGGCCGCCTCGCTCAGCGGCATGGGTGCCGTCGTCGGCTCCGGGCTGAGCGCGGACTTCACGGCCGCCGCCGGCGAGCGGCTGATCTTCCAGTGGAAGTTCATGAGCAACGACCCACCGGGCACCCCGGCCGACGACACGGCCTACGTCGTGCTCGACAAGACGACCGTCATCAAGCTGACCAGCGTCAACAGCGCCACCTTCCTGGGCGGCTCGGCATCGCCGCTGTTCGACGAGACGGCCTACCTGACCTTCACCAGCGCGCCGCTGACCGCCGGGGCACACAACGTCAGCCTGGGCGTGTTCGACGGCTTCGACGCGCTCGGCGCCTCGGCGCTGGCCGTCGCCGACGTGCACCTGGCGCCGGTGCCCGAGCCGGCGTCAGGCCTGCTCCTGCTGCTGGGCGGCTCGGTGCTGCTGGGCCTGGCCAAGCGCCGCGCCAGCTGAGCGCCAGCGGGCACATCACAGCCTCCGGACAGCGGCTGCGGTGAGTCGAAGTGGTCAAAGCGGACCGCTAGACTCGCCGCAGCCTACCTGCCCCTGATCCGGAGACCCCCATGCCCGCCGACCCCATCCTGCTGGCCCGCCATGAGCAGACCGAGTGCCTGCTGCTGCCCGCGCTGGCCAACCGCCACGGCCTCATCACCGGCGCCACCGGGACCGGCAAGACCATCAGCCTGCAGAAACTCGCCGAGAGCTTTTCCAAACTGGGCGTGCCGGTCTTCATGGCCGACGTGAAGGGTGACCTGACCGGCATCAGCCAGGCCGGCAACCCGAGCGAGAAGCTGCTTGGCGTGCTCAAGGAACGTGGCCTGGAGGCGCCGGAAAAGCTGGCCTGCCCCACCACGCTGTGGGACGTCTTCGGCGAGCAGGGCCACCCGGTGCGCGCCACCGTGTCGGACATGGGCCCGCTGCTCTTGAGCCGCATGCTGGCGCTCAACGAGACGCAGGCCGGCGTGCTGCAGATGGTGTTCAAGATCGCCGACGACAACGGCCTGCTGCTGCTGGACCTGAAGGACCTGCGCGCCATGCTGCAGCATGTGGGTGACAACGCGAGTCAGTTCACGACGCAGTACGGCAATGTCTCGGCCGCCAGCGTCGGCGCGATCCAGCGCGGCCTGCTGCAGATCGAGGCCCAGGGCGGCGACAAGTTCTTCGGCGAACCGATGTTGAACATCGCCGACTTCATGCAGACGGAATCGGGGTTGGGCGTCATCAATGTGCTGGCCGCCGACAAGCTGATGAACGCGCCGCGGCTGTACGCGACCTTCCTGCTGTGGATGCTCAGCGAGCTGTTCGAGACCCTGCCCGAGGTCGGCGACCTGGAGAGACCCAAGCTAGTGTTCTTCTTCGACGAGGCCCATCTGCTGTTCAAGGATGCGCCCGACGCCCTGGTCGAGCGCATCGAGCTGGTCGTGCGCCTGGTGCGCTCCAAGGGCGTCGGCGTCTATTTCGTGACCCAGAACCCGCTGGACATTCCCGACGCGGTGCTCGGCCAGCTCGGCAACCGCGTGCAGCACGCGCTGCGCGCCTTCACGCCGCGTGACCAGAAAGCCGTCAAGAGCGCCGCCGACACCATGCGCGCCAAGCCGGGTCTGGACATTGCCACCGCCATCATGGAGCTGGCCGTCGGCGAGGCGCTCGTCAGCCTGCTCGACGAGAAAGGCCGGCCGAGCATCACCGAGCGCGTCTTCGTGCTGCCGCCCGGCAGCCAGATCGGCCCGATCACGCCGGCCCAGCGCCAGCAGCTCATCGCCAGCTCGCTGGTCGCCGGCGTCTACGAGAAGCATCTGGACCGCGAATCCGCCTACGAGAAGCTCGCTGGCAAGCCCGCAGCGGCGCAAGGCGGCGGCGGCATCACGGCGGAAGGCGGCCAGGTGTTCAAGGGCGGCCCTGCTGCACCGGCGCCCGCCGACGAAGGCGGCGGCATGCTCGGCGGGCTCAAGGACGTGCTCTTCGGCACCACCGGCCCGCGCGGCGCCCATCACGCCGGCCTGGCCGAGACCGCAGCCAAGTCGGCCGTGCGCAGCATCGGCTCGGCCGTCGGCCGCGAGATCATCCGCGGCGTGCTGGGCAGCATCCTGGGCGGAAGCGGCAGCCGCCGGCGCTGAACGCCGTGCGCCTCGCGCCGCGTCGGCCCCGCTCGTCGCAGACCACTTGCACCAGTGCGCAGGCCACATGATGCTGGCCGCATGACCTCCACCGACCGCAACCACGACTGGACGACGCATGTGGGCGGCACCGCCCTCATCTGCGTCGTCGTCGGCCTGCTGAACTTTCTGCTGCAGGGCGGCAGCTTCGGCATTGCGATGCTGTATTCCTTCACCGTCGGCGCGCAGATCTCGCTCTACATCTCGCTGCTGATGGCCGGCGTGGCCCTGCTGCTGCGCCGCCGAGGCGGCGACTCGCCCCAACTGCGCCACGGCTGGGTTGGCTGGGGCTGGGTGGCCCCCTGCGTGCTGCTGGGCGCGCTGGCCGGCTACGCGGGCGGGCTGTGGCTGGGCGACCTCCTCAGCGGCCGGCACGCCAGCCGGCCCTGGGACATGCCCGGCGGCCGCGCGGCGGTGTCGGTGAGCTTCGTGCTGCTGGTGTCGGTGCTGGGCACCTTTTTCTTCTTCTCGCTGTTCCGGCTGAACGCGTTGCGGCTGGAACAGGCCCAGGCCCAGCGCCAGGCGGCCGAGGCGCGGCTGACGCTGCTGCAGAGCCAGCTCGAACCCCACATGCTGTTCAACACGCTGGCCCATCTGCGCGTGCTGATCAAGCTGCGGCCGGACGAGGCCCAGYGCATGCTGGACCAGCTCATCGCCTATCTGCGCGCCACGCTGCAGGCCAGCCGCGCCACCGAGCACCCGCTGAACGAGGAGTTCGAGCGCCTGTCGGACTACCTCAGGACCGCCCTTTCACCTGTGCTTCATCGCTTATGGGGGGGCTAGTGCGTAGTCCCGCAATTGCCTCGTTTAGCTTGGCGTACGATGACC
>NZ_JBFUMO010000312.1:0-6823 GCF_054049355.1 Roseateles sp. P5_E11
ACCCGATGCTGGATACGGCAGAAGCCTCCGCGCCGGAACCCACGATGGAAGCGCTGCGCCAGCGGGTCTCGGCGCTTGAAGCCGAGAACGCGGCGTTGCGGCAGGAACTGGCAGCGCTTCGCCCACAGCCGTCCTCGCCCCACCCTGTCGAGGAAGCGCAAGCACCCTTCTGAACACCCCCAGGTCACGCTGAGGCTTGCGAACCCCACGTATCCTCTGACCCATGGCTCCCGTCCAAGCCCTGCGCCAACGCTGGCAAGCCTGGTGGCAGGCCCGCCAGTCGCCCGCCGACACCCACCAGACGACGCAGCGCAATGTCTACATCGTGCCGACCTGGGCCGGCGTGGCCTTCTGCGGCACGCTGGGCGTGCTGCTGCTGGCCAGCATCAACGAGCAGCTGAGTCTGGGTTACGCGCTGACCTTTGCGCTGACCGGCGCGGGCCTGGCGTCCATGCACACCACCCACGCCAACCTGCGCGGCCTGCAGATGGATCTGAAGGCGCCTGAGGGCGTGCACGCCGGTGACGAGTACGCGCTGGAGCTGCGCCTGCACAACCCGGGCAGCGCGCGCTTCGGCATCGCCGTCAGCGCGCAGCTCGACAGCGGCGCCACCGAGCCGGCCTGGATCGACGTGCCGGCCCTGGGCCATGCGGTGCTGAAACTGCGCCTGCCGGCTGACAAGCGTGGCCTGCGCGAGCTGCCCCGCCTCATCGTCACGACACGCTTTCCGCTCGGCTTCTTCCGCGCCTGGAGCTATTGGCGGCCTGCAGCCAAGGTCTGGGTCTACCCGCGGGCCGAGGAGGTGCTGGCGCCCTTCCCCACCCAGGCCGAGGCCGGCGCTGGCGAAGCCGCGTCGACACGCCAGTCCTCCAGCGGCACCGACTTCTCCGGCGTGCGCAGCTACCGCCGCGGCGACTCGATGAAGCAGATCCTGTGGCGCAAGTCCGCGCTGGCGCTGGACCAGGGCCTGCCGCTTTGGGTGCGCGAAACCGAAGCACCGCTGGCGCAGGACCTGTGGCTGGACTGGCGTGACACCCAGGGTCGCGATGTCGAGGCACGCCTGTCGCGCCTGGCCGCCTGGGTTCTGGCGGCTGAACGCCTGGGCCAGCCCTATGGCTTGCGCATGGCGGGGCGTGACCTCACGCCTTCCCTCGGGGCGACCCACCGCCAAGCTTGCCTCGAAGCCCTCGCGGGGTTTGACGCATGAATGGTTTAGCTGCCTGGTGGGCCCGCCTGCCGCGTGACGCGCGCGACAGCTTCTTCCTGCTCGGCGTCATCACGGCCGTCATCGCGCCGCATGCCGACCACCTGCCCTGGTGGAGCAGCGCATTGACCACCGTCGTGCTGGCCTGGCGCGCCTCGCTGGCCTGGCGCCAGCGGCCGCTGCCTGGGCGCTGGTGGCTGGCCGCCGTCATCGCGGTCTACACGGGCCTGACCTGGCTGACCTTTCGCACGCTGATCGGCCGCGAGGCCGGCATCACGCTGCTGGTCATGCTGATGGCGCTCAAGACCATGGAGCTGCGCGCGCGCCGCGATGCCTTCGTCGTCTTCTTCCTCGGCTTCTTCCTGGTGCTGACGCAGTTCCTGTACTCGCAGTCGCTGCTGATGGCGGTCTGGTCACTGGCCTCGCTGTGGGGGCTGCTGGCCGCCGTCGTGCTGGCGCAGATGCCCACGGGCATCCCCAGCATCGGCATCGCGGCAAGGCACGCTGCCGGCACCACGGCGCTGGGCCTGCCCGTCATGGTGCTGCTCTTCGTGCTGTTCCCGCGCATCGCGCCGCTGTGGGGCGTGCCGACCGAAGCCATCGGCCGCACGGGCCTGTCCAACCAGCTCGAGTTCGGCGCGATGAACGAGATCGCCAACGACGAGAGCATCGCGATGCGGCTGAAGTTCGAGGGGGCCTTGCCGCCGCCCGACCAGCGCTATTTCCGCGGCCCGGTGCTGACCCGCTTCGACGGCAAGACCTGGCGCGCCTATGACTCCCGCTCCAGCCAGAGCTGGTTGCGCGGCCGCGACGACCTGGCCACGGCCGGCCCGGCGCTGCGCTATGAAATAACGCTGGAGCCGCTGCGTATCTCGGTGCTGCCCCTGCTGGAGATGAGCCCAGGCGGCGTCGGCAGCGAACTGAACCTGACCGACCTGACCGTCGTGCGCGGGCCCGAGCTGCAATGGCTGTCGCCACGCCCCATCACCGAGAGGCTGAGGGTGGCAACCAGCGCCCACACGGCCTGGCGGGCCGGGGAGCGCCGCAACCGCCTGCAACTGACCACCGACCTCGACCTGCCCGCCGGTCTCAATCCGCGCACCCGTGCCTGGGCCGAGCTGCTGGCCGGCGAGGCGCGCTTTGCCACGCTGGGGCCGGGCCCGCGTTCCGAGGCTCTGGCCGCAGCCCTTCTGGAACACATCCGCAGCCAGGACTTCACTTACACCCTCACCCCCGGCCGCTATGGCGAGACCTCGCCCCACGTCATCGACGAGTTCTGGCTGGACCGGCGCCTGGGCTTTTGCGAGCACTTCGCCTCCGCCTTCGTCGTCGTCATGCGCGCCATGGGCGTGCCGGCGCGCATCGTCACCGGCTTCCAGGGTTGGGACGCCGAACCCCAGGACGGCTATCAGGTCGTGCGCAACGCCAATGCCCATGCGTGGGCCGAGTTCTGGGTCGAAGGCCGCGGCTGGGTGCGCAGCGATCCGACCGCCGCCGTGGCGCCCAACCGCGTCACCCAGGGCCTGGCGCTGCGGCCGCAGCCCGGCGTGCTGGGCCAGTTCAACCCGACGCTGTGGCGGGCCATGCGCAATGGCTGGGAGACCGTCAACAACCGCTGGCAGCAACTGGTGCTGAATTATTCGCGCGACAACCAGTTCGACCTGCTCAAGCGCCTGGGCTTCAGCCAACCCGACTGGACGGCGCTGGGCCAGGCCCTGGCCGGCGTCATCCTCGTGCTGGCCGTGGCAGGCGCCGCCTGGATACGCTGGAGCAGCCGGCCGCACGACGCCTGGAGCCGCCAGCGGGCGCGCATAGCCGCCCTGCTGACCCGTGCGGGCGTGAGCATCCCCGCCCACGAGAGCCCGGCCGCCTGGGCGCGCGCGCTGCGCCGCCAGCATGGCCAGAAGGCCGAGCCGGCCGCGCAGTGGCTGGAGAAGCTGGAGCGCTCGCGCTACGCCCCTGACGCATCGGCGCCCGCCTGGGGCGAGTTCCGCGCCGCGGCCCGTATGCTGCAGCCGTGAATTTCCGATACCTCCCCCTGCTGGCCGGCCTGCTGCTGGCTTGTGCCGTCCACGCCAAACCCCGCCACGCCAAGCCGGCGCCGCCTCCTGAACCGCTGGGCAACCGCCCCGCCCTCGTCGCCTTTGCCGACGAGCTTGCGGCATCGCAAAGCTGGGACGCCACCGCGCTGCGCGAGCAGCTCAGCCAGGCCCTGGACCTGCCGCGCGTGCGGCAGCTCATCCTGCCGGCGGCCGTCGGCACAGCCAAGAACTGGACGGCCTACCGCGACCGCTTCATCGAGCCCAGGCGCCTGGACGCCGGCGTGGCCTTCTGGGCCGAGCACGAGGCCGCGCTGGCGCGTGCCGAGAGCACCTACGGCGTGCCGGCCGAGGTCGTCGTCGGCATCATTGGCGTCGAGACCTTCTATGGCCGCATCACCGGGGGCTTCAAGGTGCTGGACGCGCTGGCGACGCTGGCCTTCGACTTTCCCACCGAGCACCCGCGCGCCGCCGAACGCCAGGCCTTCTTCCGYGGCGAGCTGGCCGAGTTCCTCAAGCTCTGCCGCGAGAACGGCCTGGACGCCGGCGAGGTGCGCGGCAGCTATGCCGGGGCCCTGGGCTGGCCGCAATTCATGCCCGGCAGCTGGCGCCAGCATGCGGTGGACTTCGACGGCGATGGCCGCATCGACTTGATCGCCAGCCCGGTGGACGCCATCGGCAGCGTGGCCCACTACCTGTCCGAGTACGGCTGGAAGCCCGGCGAGGCGACGCACTACAGCGTCAAACTGCCCGCTGACCGCCGCGAGCGGGCGCGCCTGCTGGCGCCGGACATCAAGCCCAGCTTCACCGCCACCGACCTCAGCGCCGCCGGCGCCTTGCCCTCCAAGGCCGCACTCGACCACGATGGCCCCATGGCCGTCATCGAGCTGCAGAACGGGCCGAAGAAGCCGACCACCGTGCTGCTGGGCACGCAGAATTTCTGGACGGTCACGCGCTACAACTGGTCGGCCTATTACGCGCTGGCCGTCATCGAGCTCGGCCAGGCCGTGGCCCGGGCGCGCCAAGCCTCCAAAGCTCAGTAGGGGTTGGGCATCAACACGCCCGTCTCCACCGAGATGAAATACGGCGACACGGTCGGCCAAGTGGCCAGGTTGTATTGCCCGCCGGCCGTGCGTTTCTCGACCTGCAGGCTGCGGAAAGTCAGCGGCTTCCTGGCCTGCACCGTCGTCGGCGCCATCGTCGGCTTGAGGAAATAGGCGCGACCGGTGCGGCCGCCCAGGCCGTCGTCATTGCCCATGACGGTGGCGATGTCGCCGTCGACAACGACGGCCGTCTGCTCATCCACGCCGATGCCGCGCAGCGCCTGCCAGCCGGCCCAGCCATCGGCCGACAACCGGGCCAGGAAGGTGACCAGGCGGCCCATGCGGTCGCGGGCGACGAGGTGAGCGTCGGTGATGACGTTCGCCATCAGCGGCAGCGCATTCAGGAAGCTGCGGTCCAGCGTGACGCCGCGGTCATAGGGGTTGGCCATGGCGGTGGCCGACGACACCGACTGGTTGGCGCCCGAGTAGTCGAACTGGCCCAGCACGGCCAGGCCGGCGCTGGTGCCGCCAAAGGGCACCCTGCGCGCGACGGCGGCCTTCATCGCGGCCTCCAGCGGTGTGCCAGCCCACTGGGCGATATAGGTGGACTGATCGCCACCGGCGATGAACAGCACGTCGGCCCGCGCCACCAGATCCAGCACCTCGGGCGCGCTGGCGCCAGCCCGCGTCTTCAGCACGATGGACTCGACCGAGTCGACGCCGTCCATGGCCATCAGGTAGGCGTTGTAGCCGTCAGCGCCCGAGGTGCGCAGGATGACGACATCGACCTTGGCCGCCGTGCCGCCACGCGCCTTGGCGATCATGGCTCGGAAGGCGTCGTCGACGTCGATGCCACCGCCCATCAGCACGAGCTGGTTGCTCGCTGGCTGGGGAGGCAGCGCATCGGCGGCGCTGCCGCTGCGGTAGAGGTCGTAGTCCTTGTTGCCGGCCGTGGCCTTGGCGCCGCTGCCGGCACTGCCACCGCCCGCTGCGGCGGCCAGGCTCACGCAGAGCAGGCCCAACGAGACGATGCGACGGGCCCAGATATCCAAGCGCTTCATGTGATTTTCCCAGGTGATGGCCGGGCGAGTGTGGCAGCCCCGGCGTCAGAAGGCCAGCTCGGCCTCGGCCGTTGGCGCCTCTTCAACCAGAGGGCCTTCAGGCGCGGAGCTGGCGGGGGTGAGGTCCTGCCAGTAGCGGTGGCGCAGCGCTCGCTCGCAGCTCGACTCGAACGTCGCACTCCGCCAGCGCCAGGCGCCGCATGACGGGCTGGCAACGACGGCGATGCCCGCGGCCTGGTAGCGCGCCAGCACCGGCGGCGCGGGATGGCCAAAGCGGCTGCGGTAGCCGGCCTGCACGACACCGACGCTCGGCGCAACGGCGGCCAACAGCTCGGCGCTGGATGAGGTCTTGCTGCCGTGGTGCGGTACGAGCAGCACCTCGGCATGCAGATCAGCCTCGCGCTTCACGAGCTGCCGCTCCTGCTCGGCCTCCAGGTCGCCCGCCAGCAGCGCGCGTCGGCTCGAAGCCGCCGTGATGCGCAATACGCAGGACAGGTCGTTAGACCGGAAGCCGCCCCCGTAATGGGCCAGCGTGGGGTGCAGTACGTCAAAGCGCACGCCGTCCCAGGTCCAGGTCTGGCCGGCTTCGCAGCGCTGTACGGGCAGCCCGACGCCGAGCAGCGGATGGCCCGGCTCCAGCGAGCTGCGCAGCTCTCCCACCGAGAGCGCCTGCATCAAGGTTGCCGCACCACCGACATGGTCGCTGTCGCGGTGGCTGAGCACCAGCATGTCCAACCGGTTCAGCCCCAGGCGGCGCAGCAGTGGCAGCAGCACCCGCTCGCCGGCGTCCGAGCCCGGCGCATAAACCGGGYCGGTGTCGAAAAGCAGCGCATGGCCACGGGTACGGACCAGCACCGCGTTGCCCTGGCCGATGTCCGGCGCCAGCAGTTCGAACTCGCCGTCAGGTGGGCGCGRCACGGCCGGCCACAGCAGCGGCAGCGTCATCAGCAGACCTGCAGCGCGCAACCGCCAGGGCAGTCTCAGTGCCATCAGCACGGCGCCCAGCAATGCCAGTGCCTGTGACCACAGTGGCGCCGCCGGCAGCCACCACACCGCCGCTGGCCAGGCGATCAGCAGCTTGAGCCAGGCCATCAAGGCCTGCATCAGCACGGCGGCCAGTGCCCACAGCGGCGTGAACAGGCCGCCCAGCAAAGCCAGCGGCGTGATGACGAAGCTGATCAGCGGGATGGCAACGAGGTTGGCCAGCAGGCCGACGACGGAGAGCTGCGCAAAGCAGATCAGGCTCAGCGGCGCGAGGCCGATGGTCGCGATGGCCTGGGTGCGCAGCGCCGCCTTGCATCTGGCGCGCCAGCCGTCTGCGTGCTCGCCGCCGGCCGCCATCAACAGGCCCACGGCGCCGAAGGACAGCCAGAAGCCCGGCTGCATCAGCGCCCAGGGGTCGGCTGCCGTGACGATGACGGCGGCCGCCAGCAGCATCAGCGGCCAGGGCCAGCGCAGGCCAAGGCTGCGCAGAGC
>NZ_JBFUMO010000313.1:0-6800 GCF_054049355.1 Roseateles sp. P5_E11
GCTGAGGAAGCCCGCTGACTACAATTGCTGTTTCGCGTTTTGAAATGACCAAGTCCTCTCCCCGCACCAAGGCCGCCTCGAGCGACGGCGATGCCGACCTCAGCTACGAGCAGGCGCTCGACGAGCTGGAGCGCATGGTGGCGGCCATGGAGGGGCAACAGCTGCCGCTGGACCAACTTCTGCACAGCTACAAGCGGGGCGCCGAGTTGCTGGCTCTGTGCCGCGGGCGGCTGCAGGCGGTGGAACAGCAGGTCAAGCTGCTGGACGGCGCCGAACTGAAGGCCTGGGAGGGCCCCGAATCTTGAATGCACAGGACTTTGACCGCTGGGTGCAGGCGTCTTTGAACGCCTTCGAAGCGGCGCTGGATGATCTCGTGCCCGCTGCCGCGCCCGCAGGCCTCGGCGAGGCGATGCGCTATGCGGTGCTGGGCGGTGGCAAGCGCCTGCGCCCGCTGTTGGTGCTGGCGAGCTGCGCGGCCGTGGGCGGCGACAGCTTTGCGGCCATGCGCGCAGCCTGCTCGGTCGAGCTCATCCACGCCTATTCGCTGGTGCATGACGACATGCCCTGCATGGACAACGACGTCATGCGCCGCGGCAAGCCGACGACGCACGTCGCCTTCGGCGAAGCCCAGGCCATGCTGGCGGGCGACGCGATGCAGGCCCTCGCCTTCGAGGTGCTGACGCCGGACACGGGCATTGCTCCCGCCCTGCAGGCGCGGTTGTGCTCGCTGCTGGCCCGCTCGGCCGGCCACGACGGCATGGCCGGCGGCCAGGCCATCGACCTGGCCAGCATTGGCAAGCGACTGGACGAAACCACGCTACGCGACATGCACCGCCGCAAGACTGGTGTGCTGCTGCAGGCCAGCGTTCTGATGGGCGCGGCCTGCGGGTCGGTGTCGACGCAGGCGACCCAGTCGCTGTCCGACTACGGCGCGGCGCTCGGCCTGGCCTTCCAGGTTGTCGACGACATCCTCGACGTGACCCAGGATTCGGAAGTGCTGGGCAAGACGGCCGGCAAGGACCAGGATGCCAACAAGCCGACCTACGTCAGCGTGCTCGGCCTGAACGCGGCACGCGCCCTGGCTCAAGCGCTGCGCGCCGAGGCCAAGGCGGCCCTGGCCGCCAGCGGCCTGGCCGATGTGAGCCACCTCAGCCTGCTGGCCGACTCCGTTGTAGAGCGGGACAACTAAAGAGGACCGCCATGGAATACACGCTGCTCAAAGGCATCGACAGCCCGGCCGACCTGCGCCGCCTGCCGCGCACCGAACTGCGCAAGCTGGCCGACGAGGTGCGCGCCTTCGTGCTGGAGAGCGTCTCCAAGACCGGCGGCCACCTCGGCTCCAACCTTGGAACGGTCGAGCTGACCGTGGCCCTGCACTACGTCTTCAACACGCCGGACGACCGGCTGGTGTGGGACGTGGGCCACCAGACCTATCCGCACAAGGTGCTGAYCGGCCGGCGTGACTGCATGCCGGGCCTGCGCCAGATCGGTGGCATCAGCGGCTTCCCGCGCCGCGACGAGAGCGAGTACGACACCTTTGGCACCGGCCATTCGTCGACCAGCATCTCCGCGGCCCACGGCATGGCCATGGCCTTCAAACTCAAGGGCGAAGACCGCCGCGCCGTGGCCATCATCGGCGACGGCTCGATGACGGCCGGCATGGCCTTCGAGGCGCTGAACAACGCCGGCGTGGCCCATGGCGGCCTGATGGGCGACCTGCTCGTCATCCTGAACGACAACGACATGTCCATCAGCCCGCCGGTCGGCGCGCTGAACAAATACCTCGCGCGGCTGATGAGCGGCAGCTTCTACGCCGCCGCCCGCGAAAGCGCCAAGAGCGTGCTGAAGAACACGCCGCTCTACGAGTTCGCGCGCAAGTTCGAGGAGCACACCAAGGGCATGGTCGTGCCGGGCACCATCTTCGAGGAGTTCGGCTTCAACTACGTCGGCCCCATCGACGGCCACGACCTGGACTCGCTGATCCCGACGCTGGAGAACCTGCGCGAGAAGAAGGGCCCGCAGTTCCTGCACATCGTCACCAAGAAGGGCGCCGGCTACAAGCTGGCCGAGAACGACCCGGTCAAGTACCACGCGGCCTCCGGCAAGTTCGACCCGGCGGTGGGCTTCGTCAAGCCGGCCACGCCGCCCAAGACGACCTTCACGCAGGTCTTCGGCGACTGGCTGTGCGACATGGCCGAGGCCGACCCGCGCCTCGTGGGCATCACGCCCGCGATGCGCGAGGGTTCGGGCATGGTGGAGTTCCACAAGCGCTTTCCGCAGCGCTATCACGACGTCGGCATTGCCGAGCAGCACTCGGTCACCTTCGCCGCGGGCCTGGCCTGCGAGGGCATCAAGCCCGTCGTCGCGATCTATTCGACCTTCCTGCAGCGCGCCTATGACCAGCTGATCCATGACGTCGCCATCCAGAACCTGCCCGTGCTGTTCGCGCTGGACCGCGCCGGCCTGGTGGGCGCTGACGGCGCCACGCATGCCGGCAACTACGACATCGCCTACACGCGCTGCATCCCCAACATGGCCGTGCTGACGCCGGCCGATGAAGACGAATGCCGCCAGGCGCTGTATACCGGCTTCATGCACAACGGGCCGGTGACGGTGCGCTACCCGCGCGGCGCGGGCGTTGGCGTCGTGCCTGTCAAAGCCATGACGGCCCAGGCCTGGGGCAAGGGTGAAGTGCGTCGGCAGGGCCAGCGCATCGCGATCCTGGCCTTTGGCACGCTGCTCTATCCCGCGTTGGAAGTGGCCGAGCGCCTGGACGCGACGGTCGCCAATATGCGCTTCGTCAAGCCGCTGGATGCTGAGCTCGTTGCCGAACTGGCGCGCACGCATGACGTCATCGTCACCGTCGAGGATGGCTGCATCATGGGCGGCGCCGGAAGCGCCGTCGTCGAGGCGTTGAACGCCGCCGGCCTCGGCGTGCCGGTGCTGCAGCTCGGCCTGCCCGACGAGTTCGTCGAGCACGGCGACCCGGCCAAGCTGATGAGCCTGTGTGGCCTGGACGCCGCCGGCATCGAGGCCAGCATCGTCAAGCGCTTCGGGACGAAGCCGACGGTCGTGCGCGCCGCAGCGCGCTGAGCAGGTCTTCGATCAAGGGCTGCGCCGGCCGATGCAGCGGGATCAGTGCGCTGACCCGGTAGGGAATCGACACCGACAGTGGCCGCACGACCAGGTCGGATCCCGCACAGGCCGCTGCCGTCAGCGGGTTCACGATGGCCACGCCCAGCCCGGTCCGCACCAGTTCGCAAACGGCCACGGCGCTGTGCGTCTGCACGCGCAAACGGCGCTGGATGCCCGCGGCATCGAAGCGCGCATCGATCTCGCGCCGATAGGGGTCGTCCTCGGCGAGGCTGATGAAGTGCTGGCCTGCGAAATCCTTCAGCGCCAGCCGCTTGCGCGACGCTAGTGCGTGGTCGGCCGGCAGCACGGCCACTTCGTCTGCCTCCAGCACCGGCTCGACACGCACGCCGGGCAGGGGTGTCGCCTGCTCGGCCAAGCCGAGATCGAAGCGCTGCTCGCTGATCCAGGCGTCCAGAAGCGGTGGTTCGGCCGGCGTGATGGACACGCGTGCCGACGGGTTGGCGGCCAGTAATTGCTGCAGGGCAGCCGGCAACAGCGCGTGGCTCAACGCGGGCAGGCTCAGCAGACTCAGCTCCGCATCTTCCGAACGCCCCAGCGCCTCCGCCCGTTCGATCACGCGGGCCAGGCCCTGGAAGCTGCGTTCGACCTCGTCGAACAGCGCCCGCGCGCGCGCCGTGGCCTTGAGGCGGCCGCGCTCGCGCTCGAACAGGGCATAGCCCAGGAGATGCTCGAGCCGGGCGAGGTCGCGGCTCAGGGTCGGCTGCGAGGTGTGCAGCAGCGCGGCGGCGCCGGTGACGCTGCCCGCCGTCATGACCGCGCGGAAGACTTCGATGTGGCGGTGCTGGATATCCATATCAGGACTGAATTGTCGCTGCACAAATTTCAATTTGATTGAATGGGTCGCCGCGGGCATGCTTCGATCCATGACAAAGCCTCTGCCTGCCGCCCTGAACCCCGCCCGCCTGCAAGCTCTCGCCGCCGAGCACGGCACGCCGCTGTGGGTCTATGACGCCGCCACCATCCGCGAGCGCGCCGCGTCGCTGAAGCGCTTCGACGTCGTGCGCTTTGCGCAGAAGGCCTGCTCCAACATCCACGTCCTGAAGCTGCTGCGCGAGGCTGGCGTCAAGGTCGACTCGGTGTCGCGCGGCGAGATCCTGCGCGCGCTGGCGGCAGGCTACGAAGCTGGTGGTGACGAGATCGTCTTCACCGCCGACCTGTTGGACCACGCCACGCTGGCAACGGTTGTCGAGCACCGCATCCCTGTGAACGCCGGCTCCATCGACATGCTCGATCAGCTCGGCACGGCTTCGCCCGGCCACGCGGTCTGGCTGCGCATCAACCCAGGGTTCGGCCATGGCCACAGCCACAAGACCAACACCGGCGGCGAGCACAGCAAGCACGGCATCTGGCATGCGGACCTGGGCGCGGCGCTGGCTGCAATAAGCCGCCATGGGCTCAAGCTCGTCGGCCTGCACATGCACATTGGTTCGGGCGTGGACTACGAGCATCTGGCCCAGGTCGGCCAGGCCATGGTCGGCCTGGTGCGCGAAACGGTCGCGGCCGGGCATGACCTGCACGCGATCTCGGCCGGCGGTGGCCTGTCGATTCCCTACCGCGATGGCGATGCGCGCATCGACGTGGCCCACTACTTCGGGCTGTGGGATGCCGCCCGGCGTGAGGCTGAAGGCGTCGTGGGTCACGCGCTGAAGCTGGAGATCGAGCCTGGCCGCTACCTCGTCGCCGAAAGCGCCGTGCTTCTGGCCGAGGTGAGGGCAGTCAAGAACTCGGGCGCCAACCGCTTCGTCCTTGTCGACGCGGGCTTCAACGAGTTGATGCGCCCGGCCATGTACGGCGCCTTCCATGCCATGAGCCTGATTGGCGCCGGCGGCCCCGAGCGGCCCACCGTCGTGGCCGGTCCGCTGTGCGAGTCCGGCGATGTGTTCACGCAAGGCCCCGGCGGCGAGGTGCTGACGCGCGACCTGCCGGCAGCAAGCGTTGGCGACCTGCTCGTCATCCACGACGCGGGTGCCTATGGCGCCTCCATGTCCAGCAACTACAACAGTCGGCCGCTGGCGGCCGAGGTGCTGGTCGACGGCGACACCAGCCGCCTGATCCGCCGTCGCCAGACTGTCGAGGAGCTGCTGGCGCTGGAAACCTGAGCGTTTCTCCGCTGCGGCGGCGCGTGCAAGTCCGGAGATCATCCGGCCATGAAACTCGTCCCCATCCAGCAGGTTGCCGGTCACATCAAGGCCGGGGCGCCCCTGCCTTTCGGGGTGCGTGATGCCGAGGGCAAGCTGCTGCTGGCCAAGGGCCAGCCGGTGCCCAACGAGCAGATGCGCGAGGCGCTGCTGAACCGCGGCGTGTTCGTCGACATGGAGGAAGTGCGCGACGCCTCGGCGCGTAGCAGCGATGGCGGTGCGGGCAGCGAGGACTTCTTCGGCCGCTGGGAGGCGATGCAGACGCGGTTGTCCGTACTGCTGCGCACGCCGCAGGAAACCCTCTTCCTGCCACGCGTCAAGGAATGCGCCGCCCAGCTCATCGTGTGGGCCGAGCGCTTTCCGGACCAGTTGCTCTTCGTCGTCGTCCAGCACGACCACAGCCGCCACGAGGTCTATGGGCTGGCCCACCTGCTGCACACGGCTGCCCTCGGTGCGCTGTTGGCGCGGCGCCTGGCCTGGACGCCGGAATGCCAGAAGAGCCTAGTTGGCGCCGCGCTGACGATGAACCTGTCCATCATCGACCTGCAGGGGCGCCTGGCCTCGCGTGGCGGCAAGCTGGCACCACCCCAGCGCGCGGCCATCGACCGCCATCCTGACGAAGCCGTGGCCTGGCTGCGCAACGCCGGCCTGGACGATGCGCAATGGCTGGCTGCGGTGGCCCAGCACCATGAGCAGCCGGGCGGCGGTGGCTATCCGCAAGGCTTGGCCGAGCCCGACGAGGCGGCCCAGCTGCTGCGCCTCGTCGACATCTTCCTGGCCAAGCTTGCCAGCCGCGGCGGCCGCGCAGGCATGCCGGCACCGCAGGCGGCCAAGTTGCTCTACACCGGCAGCAATGGCCATCCCTTTGCAGCGCTGCTGGTCAAGGAGGTCGGCATGTTCCCGCCCGGCACCCTGGTCAAGCTCGCCAGCGGCGAGATCGCGGTGGCGGTGCGCCGCGGTACATCAGGCAACACTCCCATCGTCAGCGCCGTTATGAATCGTCATGGGGATGCCTTAGGCTCTCCCGTCAGGCGTGACACGGCGGTGGCCGAGCATGCGATCACGGGTCTGGTGGCCGCGCAGGTGCTGCGCGTGAAGCTCAGCCCGCACCAGCTCTACGACCGCCGCTACGAAGCCTGAGCGTCCGGCCTCATAGGCTGGATCAATGATGTCGATTTGATAAATGTTTTCTACTGAAAACTCATCTTCGATATAGTTCTACCTATCCCATCAACCAGCGCCCTACGGAGCTTTCGAATGTCCCTGATCAACACCCAAGTCCAGCCTTTCAAGACCGAAGCCTTCCACAACGGCAAGTTMATCACCGTTAGCGACGAAACCCTGAAGGGCAAGTGGTCCGTGCTGATCTTCATGCCGGCCGCTTTCACGTTCAACTGCCCGACCGAAGTCGAAGATGCGGCCGACAGCTACGCCGAGTTCCAGAAGATGGGCGCCGAGGTCTACATCGTCACGACCGACACCCACTTCTCGCACAAGGTGTGGCAC
>NZ_JBFUMO010000314.1:0-6782 GCF_054049355.1 Roseateles sp. P5_E11
GCGGCACATAGAGCCGGCCATTGGGTCCATCACGACTGAAGTCCTGCCAGAAGTTGATCAATTGCAGGGCGGAACAGATCGCGTCAGAGCGGCGCAGCGACACGGCGTTGTTCACGCCATACAGGCCCAGCAGCAGCCGCCCCACCGGGTTGGCTGAGCGGCGGCAGTAGTCGAGCAACTGCTCGCGGTCGGCGTAACGCGGCGGTGTCAGGTCCTGCTCGAAGGCGTCGAGCAGGTCATGCAGCAGGGGCGGCTGCAGCCGGTGCATTTCTCGCGCCAGCGGTGCGTAGACGTGGGGCCAGCGCGACGACGGTGCCTGGCCGGCCACCACGGCGTCCAGGTCGGCCCGATAGTCGCGCAACGCCTGAGCGCGCTCAGCCGTGGAAGCGTCGCCCTCGTCGGCCAGATCGTCCGCCGTGCGTGCAAAGTGATAGATCGCGACGACTGCCGGCCGCAGCGCGGGCGGGCACAGCACGGAGGCAACAGGAAAGTTCTCGTAGTGGTCGACGCTGCTCAAGCTTTTTCTCAAGTTCCGCTTGCAAAGCCCGGATATGTCAACGAGGTTTGACAGTTGTCACAGGGTCTGAATACATTACTGACCCGCCGGTCATTAAATTTTAGGCCGGCCGTTCCATCTGCCGAGGTCTGCATGCCCCATCTTCTGCGTCTCGCTCCGCCCCTGCTGTCGGCAGCGCTGCTTTTTGCACTGTTGTCAGGTTGTGGCAAGCAGCCCGCCGCTCCCGAGCCGGAACGCGCGGTGCGCACACAACTCGTCAGCGCGGGCGCGGCCAGTGCCAGTCATGAGTATGCGGCCGAGGTGAAGGCGCGAGTCGAATCACGCCTGTCTTTCCGTGTCAGCGGCAAGCTGCTGAGCCGGGCGGTGAATCTGGGCGACACGGTCAAGCCGGGCCAGGTGCTGGCCCGCATCGACGCCCAGGACCTCAGGCTGGCTGAGGCTGCCGCGAGTGCTGCCGTCATGGCCGCGCGCACCAACCGCGATCAGGCCGGCGCCGACTACAAGCGCTTCGTCGACCTGCAGCGCCAGGGCTTCATCAGCGCCGCCGAACTGGAGCGACGCGACTCCGCCTTCAAGGCGGCCCAGGCCCAGCTGGAACAGGCCAAAGCCCAGTCAGATGTGCAGGGCAACCAGTCCGGCTACGCCCAGCTGACGGCCGATGGCGCCGGCGTCGTGACCGGCGTCAACGCCGAGCCCGGCCAGGTGCTTGCGGCCGGCACGCCGGTCGTGAGCGTGGCGCTGGATGGCCCGCGTGACCTCGTCTTTTCAGTGCCCGAGGATCAGGTCGCCCGCGTGAAAGCCGCAGCCGGTGTGGCCGGTGCGCTGAAGGTGCGCCTCTGGGGCGCCGACAAGACCTACCCGCTGACGCTGCGCGAGGTGTCTGCCGCGGCCGATCCGGTCACGCGCACCTTCCTCATCAAGGCCGACGCCGGCAAGCTGGACGTCAGGCTGGGCCAGTCCGCCACCGTCGTGCTGGAGCTGCCGCAGATGGCCGGCGTCATCAAGCTGCCCCTCGCGGCCGTGCTGCAGCAAAGCGGCAAAAGCTCGGTGTGGGTGCTGGATGGCGCGTCGATGACGGTCAAACCGGTGGCGGTGCAGATCGGGGGCGCCGAAGGCAACGATGTTGTCATCGCCGGCGGGTTGACGGCTGGCCAGGAGGTCGTCGTCGCGGGTGTGCATGTGCTGAACCCGGGCCAGAAGGTCAAGCGCTATGTGCCGCCGCGCACCGTGAATGCGCCGGCGGCCCCTGCGGCCTCACGCTGAGCCGGGGCGCACATGAATTCCCCGATCACCAAGGAACTCCGCGTCGGCGGCTTCAATGTCTCGCGCTGGGCGCTGGAGCATCCGGCCCTGACGCGCTACTTGATGGTGGTGCTGATGCTGATGGGCTTCGTGGCCTATTTCCAGCTAGGCCAGGACGAGGACCCGCCGTTCACCTTCCGCGCCATGGTCATCCAGGCCTTCTGGCCGGGCGCCACGGCCCAGCAGATGGCCGACCAGGTCACCGACAAGATCGAGAAGACGCTGCAGGAGGTGAACCACGCGGACAAGATCCGCTCGTACACCAAGCCCGGCGAGTCGCTGACGGTCTTCCAGGTCAAGGACAACACGCCGCCCAAGGAAGTCGCCGACCTCTGGTACCAGACGCGCAAGAAGATCGGCGACATGCGCAGCTCGCTGCCCGCGGGTGTGCTGGGCCCCGTGTTCAATGACGAGTTCGGCGACGTTTACGGCTCCATCTATGCGCTGTCGGCCGACGGCTTCAGCCGCGAGGAGCTGCGTGAGCACGCCGACCGCGTGCGCCAGGCCCTGCTGCAGGTCAAGGACGTGGCCAAAGTCGAGATCTTTGGCGTGCAGCCCGAGAAGGTCTTCATCGAGATTTCGCAAAAGCGCCTGGCCCAGCTGGGCCTGGATTTCAGCCAGGTCATCAACCAGATCGGCACGCAGAACGCCGTCGAGGGTGCAGGGGTGCTGAACGCCGGCAGCGCCAACTTCCAGGTGCGGGTGCAGGGTCAGTTCACGACGGCCCAGGCCCTGGCCGAGGTGCCCATCCGTGCCATCAACCCGCAGACCGGCGTGGCCAGCCAACTGCGCCTGGGCGACATCGCCACCATCAAGCGCGAGTACGTCGACCCGCCGGCCACCAAGGTGCGCCACCAGGGCAAGGAGGTGCTGGCCCTGGGCGTATCCATGGCCAAGGGGGGCGACATCATCGCGATGGGCAAGGCGCTGAACATCGCACTCAAGGGCATCGAGCGCGAACTGCCGGCGGGCATCCAGCTCGAGCAGGTGCAGGACCAGCCCAAGGCCGTCACCACCTCCGTCGGCGAGTTCGTGCACGTGCTGATCGAAGCCGTCGTCATCGTGCTGGCGGTCAGCTTCATCGCGCTAGGTTTTCACACCAAACCGCTGCGCATCGACATCTGGCCCGGCCTGGTCGTGGGCATCACCATCCCCTTGGTGCTGGCCATCACCTTCACGACGATGTTCTATTGGGGCGTCGGCCTGCACAAGATCTCGCTCGGGTCGCTGATCATCGCGTTGGGCCTGCTGGTGGACGACGCCATCATTGCCGTCGAGATGATGGTGCGCAAGCTCGAAGAGGGCTACGACAAGATGCACGCCGCCACTTTCGCCTACGACGTGACGGCCATGCCCATGCTGACCGGCACGCTGATCACGGCGGTGGGCTTCCTGCCCATCGGTCTGGCCAAGTCGACGGTGGGTGAATACACCTTCGCGATCTTTGCGGTGACGGCCGCGTCGCTGATCATCTCCTGGGTCGTCTCGGTCTATTTCGTGCCCTATCTCGGCGCCTTGCTGCTGAAGAGCAAACCGGCGGCGGACGGCGAAGTGCATGAGCTCTTCGATACGCCCTTCTACAACCGCTTCCGCGGTGTGGTGCGCTGGTGCGTGGAGAACCGCTGGAAGACCATCGCCATCACGCTGCTCGTGTTCGCGCTCGGGATCTTCGGCATGGGCAAGGTGCAGCAGCAGTTCTTCCCCGATTCGAGCCGCCCCGAGGTGCTCGTCGACCTCTGGCTGCCCGAGGGTTCGACCATCCAGGAGACGGAGCTTCTCGCCAAGCGCTTCGAGGCGCGCATGCTCAAGGAGCCAGGCATCGCCAGCGTGACGAGCTGGGTCGGCTCCGGTGTGCCGCGCTTCTATTTGCCGCTGGACCAGATCTTCCCGCAGGCCAACGTCACGCAGTCCATCCTGCTGCCCAAGGACCTGACGGCGCGCGAGGAGTTGCGCAAGCGCTTGCCGGCCGTGCTGGCCGAGGAGTTCCCGGAGGCGCGCGGCCGCGTCAAGCTGCTGCCCAATGGCCCGCCGGTGCCCTACCCGGTGCAGTTCCGCGTGACCGGTGCCGACCCCAAGATCGTGCGCGACTGGGCCGACAAGGCCAAGGACATCCTGCGCACCAGCCCCAATATGCGCGGCGTCAATGACAACTGGAACGAGAACGTCAAGATGCTGCGCCTCAAGGTCGACCAGGACAAAGCGAGGGCGCTGGGCGTCACGAGCCAGAGCCTGGCGCAGTCGGCGCRCACCCTGCTGTCGGGCAGCGTCATCGGCCAGTACCGTGAAGCGGACAAGCTGGTCGACATCGTGCTGCGCCAACCGCTGGACGAGCGCGCCGTCATCACCGACATCGCCAACGCCTATGTGCCGACCAGCACCGGCCGCTCCATTCCGCTGACGCAGATCGCCAAGGTCGAGTTCGACTGGGAGCCTGGCGTCATGTGGCGCGAGGGCCGTCTCTACGCCGTCACGGTGCAGGGCGACGTCGCCGAGGGCCTGCAGGGCGCAACGGTGACCAAGGAGGTCTGGCCCCAGCTCGACGAACTGCAGAAGAAGATGCCGGTCGGCTACGGCATCCAGATCGCGGGTGCCGTGGAGGAAAGCAGCAAGGGCACAGGCTCGATCGGCGCGGGCGTGCCGATCGCGCTCTTCATCATGCTGACGCTGCTGATGCTCCAGCTGCACAGCTTCGTCCGCGCGGCACTGGCATTCCTGACGGGCTTCTTCGGTATCGCCGGCGTTGCGTTCGCGCTGTTGGTGCTGAACCGACCGTTTGGCTTTGTCGCCTTGCTGGGCGTGATCGCACTGTTCGGGATGATCATCAGAAATTCCGTGATCCTCATCGACCAGATCGAGCAGGACCGTGCCCGAGGTGTGCCGGATTGGTCGGCCGTCGTGGAGTCGGCTGTGCGGCGTTTCCGTCCTATCGTGCTGACGGCCGCCGCGGCGGTGCTGGCCATGATTCCGTTGTCGCGCAGCGTCTTCTGGGGGCCGATGGCCGTGGCCATCATGGGCGGGCTCATCGTCGCAACTGCGTTGACACTGCTCGCGCTGCCGGCGATGTATTCCGTGGTCTTTCGCGTCATGCGCCCTGAGGAGCACAGCCGGCTGCACAGCCGCTTCGTTGACAGCGAAATTCCTGGCCAGGCCTGACGAGGCGCAAGCCTTTTCGTCAGGGTTTTGCCGCCCCGTGGACCGGGGCGGCGGGCAAGCCACGCAGGATCGCTACAATCGCCGGTTTGCCGAATCGCCTACGGGGTTGCTCTTGAGCAACCCAATCAGAACCAACCCGTTGCGCGGGTGGCGAAATTGGTAGACGCACCAGGTTTAGGTCCTGACGCCTTCACGGGCGTGCCGGTTCGAGTCCGGCCCCGCGCACCACTGTCAACAACCGTTCTCCCGAGTCCATCATGGCCGTCACCGTCGAAACCCTGGAAAAGCTGGAACGTCGCATCACCTTGCACGTCGCGGCCGCTGAGATCAACAGCGAAGTCGAAGCCCGCCTGAAAAAGCTGGCCCGCACCGTCAAGGCCGACGGCTTCCGTCCCGGCAAGGTGCCGATGAACGTCGTCGCCCAGCGCTATGGCTACTCGGTGCAGTACGAAGTCGTCAACGACAAGCTCGGCGCCGCCTTCAACAACGCCGCCAACGAGGCCCAGCTGCGCGTCGCTGGCGCGCCGCGCATCGAGCAGAAGAACGAAGCGCCTGAAGGCCAGATGGCCTTTGACGCGACCTTCGAGATCTACCCTGAAGTCAAGATCGGTGATCTGGCGGCTGCGGAAGTCGAACGCGTCACCAGCGACGTGACCGATGAAGCCATCGACAAGACCATCGAGATCCTGCGCAAGCAGCGCCGCAGCTTCGCCCAGCGCCCGGCGGCCGACGTGGCCCAGGTTGGGGACCGCGTCACTATCGACTTCGAAGGCAAGATCGACGGCGAGCCCTTCGCCGGCGGCAAGGCCGAGGGTTTTCAGTTCCTGATCGGCGAAGGCCAGATGCTGGAGCAGTTCGACGCCGCCGTGCGCGGCATGAAGTCGGGCGAGAGCAAGACCTTCCCGCTGCAGTTCCCCGAGGACTATCACGGCAAGGACGTGGCGGGCAAGGAAGCTGACTTCCTCGTCACGGTCAAGAAGATCGAAGCCCAGCACCTGCCTGAAGTGAACGAGGCATTCGCCAAGTCCCTGGGCATCAAGGACGCGACGGTTGAAGGCCTGCGTGCCGACATCAAGAAGAACCTCGAGCGCGAAGTGAAGTTCCGCGTGCTGGCGCGCAACAAGGGTGCCGTCATGGACGCCTTGGTCGCGGCCTCCGAGCTGGAAGTGCCGAATGCCCTGGTGCAGGGCGAAGCGGCGCGCATGGTCGAGCAGGCCCGTGAAGACCTGAAAAAGCGCGGCGTCAAGGATGCCGACAAGGCCGAGATCCCCACCGACATCTTCAAGCCGCAGGCCGAGCGCCGCGTGCGCCTGGGCCTGGTGGTTTCCGAGTTGGTGCGCGCCAACAACCTGCATGCCAAGCCTGCCCAACTGCAAGCCCACATCGAAGAGCTGTCGCAAAGCTAYGAGAAGCCCGCCGAAGTCATGCGCTGGTACCTGGGCGACCGCGAGCGCATGGCCGAGGTCGAGGCCGTCGTCGTCGAGAACAATGTCACCGACTTCGTCCTTTCCACCGCCAAGGTGACCGACAAGGCTCTGCCTTTTGASGAGCTGATGGCCACCGGCAACTGAAGAGTCCTGGCCTCACGAAGGCGCCGTGCCGCAAGGCCGGCGCCTTTTTACTTGCATCGCCATAATCTGCCCCCATAACGGCTGTTACCGGTTTAGTTTTCAAGGATCTGAATGAGCGCTCTCGAAACCAGCAATCTGGGCCTCGTGCCCATGGTCATCGAAACGTCGGGTCGCGGCGAGCGCGCCTACGACATCTACTCGCGCCTGCTGCGCGAGCGCATCGTCTTCCTGGTATGGCC
>NZ_JBFUMO010000315.1:0-6779 GCF_054049355.1 Roseateles sp. P5_E11
GTGCAGGATGATGTCGAGGATCTCGCCAGCGCGCTTGTCACCGGCGCCGACGAGCTTGCGCTTGACGGCGGGCGAGGCGTCAAGCCCGCGTGCTTCCAGCGTGCGCGGCACGAGGGCAATGCGGGCGAGCAAATCGTGTTTTGTCCGCTCGGCCATGTCCCACAGCGCGTTGTGGGCGTCGAAGTCGCCGTAGTCGAAACCCAGCGTCAGCAGGTGTTCGCGCAGCAGCGTGAAGTGCTTGGCCTCCTCCTGGGCGATGCGCAACCAGTCGCGGTAGAAGGCCTCGGGCATGCCCGGGAAGCGCCAGCAGATGTCCAGGGCCAGGTCGATGGCGTTCAGCTCGATGTGGGCGATGGCGTGCACCAGGGCCGCGATGCCGGCCGGCGTGCGCAGCGACGGGCCTTTGAGCGTGATGTGCTCGACCAGGCGGGGGCGTGCGGGCCGCCCCGGAATGCCGCCGGGCTCGGGAATCTGCGCGTCGGTATCGACGGGCAGGGCGGCGTCAAGCGTCAGCGTGGCGGCGGCCTTGGCGGGCGCATCGGCAATCAGGAGGGGGCCGAGCGTGGCCAGGCGGAGGTCGGACATTGGCCAGGATTCTAAAATCCGCCCCTTTTGCGCGTTTGCGCGAGGCCGCGATGGCGATTTACCAGCTCGACGAGCACCTCCCCGACGTGGCTGATTCCGCCTGGGTGGCCGACAGCGCCGAGGTCATCGGCCGCGTGACGCTGGGTGAAGGCGTCAGCATCTGGTTCAACGCCGTGCTGCGCGGCGACAGCGACACGCTGACGATTGGCGCGGGCAGCAACGTCCAGGACGGCTCGGTGCTGCATGCCGACCATGGCTTCCCGCTCGTCCTCGGTCAGAACGTCACCGTGGGCCACCAGGTCATGCTGCACGGCTGCACGGTCGGCGACGAAAGCCTCATCGGCATCGGCGCGGTGGTCTTGAATGGCGCGCGCATCGGCCGCAACTGCATCGTCGGCGCCGGCGCGCTGGTGACCGAAGGCAAGGAATTCCCGGACGGCTCGCTGATCGTCGGCGCGCCGGCCAAGGTCGTGCGTGAACTGAGCGAGGCGCAGGTCGCCGGGCTCAAGGCCAGCGCGGCCCATTACGTCAACAACGGTCGCCGTTATGCGGCCGGCCTGAAAAGAATCCGATGAGTGAACTGCACAAATTCCTGTTCGACGGCCTGCCGGTGCGCGGCATGCTGGTGCGGCTGACCGACGCCTGGCGCGAGGTGCTTAGCCGCCGCGAGCCCGGCCAGGAGTACCCGCCCGAACTGCGCGACCTGCTCGGCCAGATGAGCGCCGCAGCGGTGCTGATGCAGGCCAACATCAAGTTCAACGGCGCGCTGGTGTTGCAGATCTTTGGCGACGGCCCGGTCAAGCTCGCCGTGGCCGAGGCTCAGCCCGATCTGAGCTTTCGCGYGACGGCCAAGTGCATCGGCGAGCTCGCTCCCGGGGCCGACCTGCCCAGCATGCTGAACGTGCACGGCCAGGGCCGCTGCGCGATCACGCTGGACCCCAAGGACAAGTTCCCCGGCCAGCAGCCCTACCAGGGCGTCGTGCCCCTGCACGGCGACCACCGCGAGCCGCTGTACAAGCTCTCTGAAGTGCTGGAGCACTACATGCTGCAGTCCGAGCAGCTCGACACCCGGCTGGTGCTGGCCGCCAATGGCGACATCGCCGCCGGCCTGTTGATCCAGCGGCTGCCGGTCGAAGGCGAGGGCAACCTCGAAGGAAAACGCAACGAGGATGACATCGGGCTGTCCGAGGGCTTCAACCGCGTCGCCATCCTCGCGGGCACGCTGACCGCCGAAGAGCTGCTGACGCTGGACGCCGACACCATCCTGCGCCGCCTGTTCTGGGAGGAGACGGTGACCCGTTTCGAGCCCCAGGCGCCGCATTTCTCCTGCACCTGCTCGCGGGAGCGTGTGAGCCAGATGCTGCGCGGCCTGGGCCGCGACGAGGCCGACAGCGTGCTGGCCGAGCGCGGCGAGATCGAGATCGGCTGCGACTTCTGCGGCCGGCACTACCGCTTCGACGCGGTGGATGTCGGCGCGCTGTTCACGCCCGCCGGACGCCAGCCGGACGGCGCCGAAGGCACGCTTCAATAGTTCTGAGGTCGTTCAGCGTTTCCATTGCGCAACGGGCCTCATGCCTTCTGAGGATGCCCGGCAGCCTAGTGATTGACGCCACTGCCCCGAGCTGAGACTTTCGCCTTTTGGCCCCTTCTTGAAAGGGCCAGGAGGCGACAGTGGCCGACAAGGGCGGATTTGGCAGCTTCCCGTGGGCAAGTGCCGCGGTGCTGGTGGCCTTCGTGGCCAGCACCCAGCTCGTGCYCCATGCCTTCGAACCGCTGCGGCCCGCCGAGAAGGCCCGCGCCCAGGCGCCGCTGGACCCGGATCTGGACGTCAACGCCCGCCTCTGGGAAGACCCGTTCACTGCGCTGCGCCGCTACGAGACGGAACGGGCGGAGCGCTGCGAGCGCGTGCGCAAGCAAACCTCGCAAACCCTGGACATCGACTGCCGCGACCGCGTGGCCGAGGTGCGTGACCCGCAGCGCATGCTGGCCAAGCTGGACCGCGACCACGACCAGCGCCTGGACGACACCCTCATCATCATGGGCCTGCTGCCCGGCGCCGATTTCGTGGGTGCCGAGGAGGCGCGGCGGCGTGTGCGCTACGCGACGCTGGCCGGCCTGCTGGCCCAGGACTATGTGCCCGACAACGCGGAGCGGCTCAGCCTGCTGGAGTTCAACCTGCTGGAGGCGGCCGCTCCGGCCGAGGCGGCGTCAGTGGCTTCAGCAGCATCGGCGGCCTCCCGGCCCGCTGCCGCCGACAAGCAGGCGCGCGCGGCCAAGGACAACTTCGTCGTGCCCTACGAGCTGTTGTCGGCGCGCTCGGAGCACCGCCGCAAGCCCGACGGCGAGGGCGATGCCAAGGCCGACAAGCCGCGCCGCTATGGCCAGATCGCCTTGCTGTGGGTGGACGAGAATTCCCTGCCCAACCGCAAGCTGGATGCCCTGGCCCGGCTGACCCAGCAGCTGATGGGCAGGCCGGCCCGCGACCTTGCGGCACCGGGTGGATCAGACGGGCAGCGCCTGCCCAGCCTGGCCGTCATCGGCCCTTCGTCGACCGACGCGCTGCGCGCCGCACTGATGGACCTGCGCTGCGCGGCCGACCGCAAGAACGCCGCCGCCGATGCCCTCAGCCCTGCGGCCAGCGCGGCGGCCGCACGCTGCAGCTCGGGCGTGGCGGGTGCCGTGCGGGGTCTCGCGCCCGACCTGCAGGAGGGCTACGAGCTGCTGTCGCGTGCCGAGTTCTACAACTCGGCCTCGACGGCGCCCAACAGCATGATCGCGGAGCTCAGCGACCAGAAGCTCGAGTCCTTCGTCACCGACCAGTTCAACCGCATCACCGGCGTCAACCCGGTGCGGCCGGTGCAGATGGTGCGCACCATCGGTACCGACGCCGAGCTCATCAAGCGCATCGTCGCCGAGCTCGGCCTGCGCCTGCCGCATGAGGGCCGGCGCGTCGTCATCGTTGCCGAGCGGGATTCCCTCTATGCCCAGTCCCTGGTCAGCGAGCTGCGCTACCGCCTGCCCGAGGGGCGGCCGCAGAGCCAGCCGCTGAAGATCGAGGTCATCTATTTCTTCCGTGGCATCGACGGCATCACGACGCGCGAGGCCGGCACCGCCGCCGCAGCCGGGCCGGCGGCCAAGAGCGCGCCGCTGGAATGGCCCGAGAGCCGTGACCAGCTCGACTATCTGCGCCGCCTCGGAGCCGGGCTCAAGCGCAGCGAGGCCGACTCAAGCCGCCTGCCCATCGGTGCCATCGGCATCTTTGCCAACGACGTGCACGACAAGCTGCTCGTTCTGCAGGCCCTGCACGAGGATTTCTCCGACCGCATGTTCTTCACGACGGACATGGATGCGCGCTATCTGCACCCCCGCACCCAGGCCTTCACGCGCAACCTGGTCGTTGCCAGCAGCCTGCCGCTGGCCTTCTACCCGCCCGCGGCAGGGGCACCGCACGGCGCCGTCGACCTGCAGGCCGGCACGCCGCCGCTGCGCGACATCTACCAGGCCAGCACGTATGCCGCCGCCCGCCGGGCCGGCTGCCGCAGCGAGAGCTGCAAGCGCGACGAGAGGCTGTCGCTGGAGCCGGCCCTGCAGAAGCCCTCGCTGTACGAGGTGGGCCGTTCCAGCGCAGTGCCGCTGGCTGGCTATGCGCTGGAGGCCCAGCCGACGCCACCGAGCGCGGGGCGCCACGGCCTGGCCGTGCTGATGGTGGTCGTGATGAGTTGCGCGCTGCTTGTCTGGCCGTCCACGCCGGCGATCCGGCAGGCGCGCCGTGTCTTCCTGCGCGAGCCGACGATGGACAACCAGCCGCAGATGGACATGACGTCCATCGTGCTGGTGGCCCTGCATGCCGGCGTGTTCGCCTACGTGCTGGCCAGCCTCATCGAATTCCTGCTGCCCAGCCAGCTCGGTTTCGTTCATGCCCTGCTGCTGGCCAGCCTGGCTGCTTTCGGGGCACTGCTGGCTGTGCTGCCGGCTTTGCTGCTGGCGCGGCGCGAGCAGCCAGCGCCGCCCGACCAGCGCGCTGGCGTCGACCGCCTGCATCTCGTCGTCGTGCTGCTGGTGGTGGGGGTCTGGCTGTGGCTGGCCTGGCCGGCCGGCGGATGGAACCAGGCCGGCGTCTGCGACAGCTGCGAGCCGGTGGCCTGGCTGGAAGGCGTCAGCGCCTGGCCTTCGCATCTCATCCACCTGCTGGCGCTGTTCGCCATCCTGTGGACGCTGGACTGGGCCTGGGCCGACTCGCTCAACCAGCTCCGCCACGACTCCGACTGGCTGCGGCTGCCGCGGCCCGTGCCCAAGCCCGTCGTGCGCAGCGACATGCGCCAGCTGTTGCGCGGCTGGTTCGAGCATGTCAGCGTGTTGTTCTGGAAGCCCGGCGTCGGCTACAGCTGCGACTTTGACGAGCTCTGGCAGGAGTACGGCGAGCGCGGCGAAGCCCGCCCGCGCGCCGCACGCACCCTGGTCTGGTATGGCCTGACGCTTGGCTGCGTCGGGCTGCTCTTCCTGTGCCTGTCCGAAGGGCAGATCCCCGAGGTGCCCGTGCGCGGTGACGAGCACCGCCAGATGGTGAGCGCCACCCTCTACGCCATCCTGCTGCTGCTGCCGCTGCTCATCGTCGCGGTGGCCGATGCGACGGTGCTGCTGGTGCGCTTCGTGCATCACATGAATGCCGGGCGCACTTTCTATCCCGAAAGCACTATCGAGATGTTTGCCAAGTCCCTGGGCGAGGAGCACAGGGCCTTGTGGGCGCAGCGCTTCAGCGCCCGGCCCGAGGACCGCAGCAAGGACGGCGGCGGCTTCGCGGTGCACACGCTGCTCGACGACTGGATCGACATCCAGGTCGTGGCTCGGCGCAKCACGCCGGTGGCCCGCCTCGTCATCGGTCCGTTCGTCGTGCTGGCGTTGCTGGTCGTCGCGCGCAGCCGGCTGTTCGACAACTGGTCGCTGACGCCGGCCATCGCCGTCGGCGTCAGCTTCTACATCGCTGCGCTCATCGGCCTGACGCTGCTGCTCAAGCGTGCCGCCGAGACGACGCGCCGCCGGGCGCTGGCGTCCATGCAGGCCGATCTGCGCTGGCTGGCGGGCAGCGGCAAACCGCTGTCCGACCTCGTCGAGCCCTACAAGCGGCTGATCGTGTCGGTCGAGAACGAGCAGTGCGGTGCGTTCGCCTCCTTCTTCGACCAGCCCCTGCTCAAGGCCATCCTCGTGCCCCTGGGGGGAGCGGGCGGTACGCAGCTGTTCGACTACCTGCTGCTCGGCCGCTAGAACAGCGGCACTGATGCGATCCGGCAATTTCAAGCCCTAGAACCGCGGGCCGACCGGTCTGCACTTCCCCCCTCCATACGATGGTGTTTGCTGTCAGGGCGACTAGCCTGTTAGAGCGGCCGCCCCGATTCGAGGCCCCCGTCGGGCGCTCCCGGCATCGCCGTTCCATGCCGGTCACTGGAGTGAAGCATGACATCCGATCAACGACTGCTGGCCCTGATCGGCCGCCGACTACCGGCCATCTTCGACGTCATCCCACGCGGGCCCCAGGGCCTGTCCGTGCATGATCGCGTCAGCGCCGTGGCATTGAATCCCCAGCCGCTGCCGCCCGAGCACATAGGCGCGGCGCTGGCGCAGGAGTTCGCCCACATGGCCTGGGTGAGCGACCGACTGGGCCTGAACTGGAAGACCATGGGCCAGGACCTGGACGACTGGTGCCCCACGCAACCGCGCAAGATCAAGTTCCCCGTTGGTTGGCCGCCCGTGCCCGAGCCCGATCCGCATCCGAACTGGCTGGCCGAGCTGCACCTGGGCTTTGCGGCCAAGCTGTCGGCGATCTCCGCCGAAAATGCCGGCACGCCACTGGCCGCCACGCTGGACCGCGCCGTCAATCGATCCGTCGACGCGCTGTCGCAGTTGCAGGCGAAGTGAAGCTCAGCGGGCCGGTGCGCCCACGGCCTGCGCGGCCTGAGCGAGACGGCTCGCTTCGTCGCCGCAGATGTCGACCCAGGGCAGGCCCTGGGCCGACAGTGCTGCGCGCAACCGGCCGTCGAAGCGCGACCGCACCTCGGGGCCGTCGCGCTGGATGCCGTCGGCCAGCCAGGGGAGGTCAGGCGCGCACAGCAGCGTCAGCGCGCAGCGGCGCTGGAAGGCCAGCGCGGGGACGAGCAGGCTGTCGTCGCCGAAGTAGTGCTGGCTGCACAGTGCCGTGA
>NZ_JBFUMO010000316.1:0-6750 GCF_054049355.1 Roseateles sp. P5_E11
GTCGTCAAAAGACGGCCTCTTCGACAAGGCCCGCGGGCGCATGGTGGGCTCGCAGGACTATCTGACCAAGCCTTTCACCAAGGACCAGCTGCTTCAGGCGGTGCTCCAGCACCGTCGGCAAGAAGCGCGTACGTAAAGAGAACTGCCATGAGCATTCACAACATCCTGCTGGTTGACGATTCCAAGACCGAACTGCATGCCTTATCGGAAATGCTGGGCAAGCGCGGCTTCACTGTCCGCACGGCCGAGAACGCCGAAGAGGCCATGAAGCGCCTGGCCGAGGCCAAGCCCGACCTGATCCTGATGGACGTCGTCATGCCCGGCCAGAACGGCTTCCAGCTGACGCGTGCAATCACCCGCGACGAGCGCTACATCGGCATCCCCATCATCATGTGCACGAGCAAGGGCCAGGAGACGGACAAGGTCTGGGGCATGCGCCAGGGCGCCAGCGACTACGTCGTCAAACCCGTCAAGGCCGAAGAGCTGCTGGCCAAGATCAAAGCCCTGGGCTGAAATGATGACGCCCCCACGTTCACTTCGTTCACTGCCCCCCGCGGGGGCGCTTCATCGCCTTCGGGCGGCCGGGCGGCGCTGAGCATGGCAAACAAGACGGCACTCCGCGAACTCCAGCAGCGCTTGGCCGAGCGCATGGCGGCCGCGCGCGAGCAGACGCTCGTGGCGAACTGGCTGGCCGTGGAATGTGCCGGCGTCGGCCTGTTGTTCTCGCTGAAGCAGGCCAGCGAAATCTTCGCGCCCGTGCCCATCAAGCCCGTGCCCTATGCCAAGCCATGGCTGGCGGGCGTGGCCAACCTGCGCGGCGGCTTGTTCACCGTGGTCGACCTGGCCGTCTACCTGGGCTTGCGCGATCCCGCGCCTGGCCGCGCCGTGGCGGTGCAAAGCCGCCTGGTGTCGCTGGGTAGCGACCTGAACCTGAACTGCGCGTTGCTCGTCGACCGGCTGGCCGGCCTGCGCAGCGACGAGCAACTGCCGCTGGCCGAGCAGCAGCCCGCCGGGCCGCTGCCCCGTTTTGCTGGCGCCCTGCGCCGCGACGAAGCCGGGCGCAACTGGCAAGAAATCAATCTYGAAGCGTTGTCGCGGCAGGAGAATTTCCTGCACATCGTCGCGTGATGCGCGCATCTGTTTCCAAGCTTCAAGCCGCGCGCGAGTGCGGCACCACAAACACTGAAGGACGAGGGTGAGATGAGCCTGCTGGACAAAATCAGGGGAAAGTCCGAAGCCGATGATCTGCCGCTGGCGCCGCCGGAAGGCGTCGACACGACCATCGATTCGCGCAGCAACGTCGGCTTCGACGCCACCCGCAACGCCGACTCCACCCTGGCCGGCGTCGAGATTCCCGCGCGCACCGAGGTGTATCCACGCACCGAGGCGCCGTCCATCATTTCGCAGGCGGTGCCCACCGAACCGGGCCCGAACAGCGAGTTCGCGCCCAGCAGCACGATGAGCTTCGCGCCCACCACGCAGGCCGCCGACCCGACCATGCTGCCGCCCAAGGCGGCCACCGGTGCCGAGAAGCTGACCGACCTGTTCGGCCGCCACCGCCAGCGTGCACTGACCGGCCTCGTCGTCCTCGGCCTCGTCGGCACGGCCGTGTCGGTCAGCCTGGTGCTGGCCAGTTCCAGCCGCAGTGCGGCCCAGGTGCGTGCCACCGGCCAGGCGCTGATGCATTCACAGCGCATGGCCAAGTCCGTGTCCGCGGCCCTCGTCGGCAATCCAGCCGCGTTCGCGGAGCTGCGCGAGTCGGTCAGCACGCTGAGCGGCGTCGTCAACAACCTGCGCACCGGCGAAGGCGACCTGGCGATCGCGCCGGCCGCCGTGCAGCCGACGCTGGACATGGTCAAGCCGCTGGTCGAACGTGCCGAGAAGAACGGCAAGGTCGTGCAGTCCCAGGAAAAGATCCTGACCCAGGTCGGCCAGGCGCTGCGCGCCATCAACCGGCAGTCCAGCGACCTGCTGGAAAGCGCCGAGGCCGTGTCATCTCAAGCCCTGCAGATCGGCTCGTCGGCGGGTGAAGTCTCTGCCGTCGGCCAGCTCGTCATGCTGACCCAGCGTATCGGCAAGAGCGCCAACGAATTCCTGACCCAGGAAGGCGTCAGCCCCGAGGCGGTGTTCCTGCTGGGCAAGGACTTGAACTCCTTCAAGCTCATCACCGAAGCGCTCATCAGCGGCAGCCCCGAGCTGCGCCTGAACGCGGCACGCGACCCGCAACTGAAGGAACGCCTGCAGACCCTGCTCAAGCAGTACGAGCAGACCCGCACGCAAGCCTCTGCGATTCTGGGCAACCTGCAGGGCCTGGTGTCGGCACGTGAAGCTCAGACGGCCATCCTGAACGACTCCGAGCCGCTGCGTAAGGGCCTGGAGCAGGCCGCCGGCGAGCTGGAAAAGTCCGGCGGCGCGGGCTGGGGCCTGATCGCCTTCATGGTGCTGTCCCTGATTGCCCTGGTGGCCGGTGCCTTCGGTTTCCTGCGCCTGTTCGTGGCCGACCAGTCCGAGCGCGCCGCGCTCGCCGAAGCCTCACGCCGCGAAGCCGAGGCCCAGGAGCAAGAGGCCAAGCGCGTCAACGACGCCAACCAGGCCGCCATTTTGCGGTTGATGAACGAACTGGCCAGCGTCGCTGAAGGCGACCTGACGCAACAAGCGACGGTGACAGAAGACATCACCGGCGCCATCGCCGACTCCGTGAACYACACGGTGGAAGAGCTGCGCAACCTGGTCGGCCAGGTGCAGGCAACGGCAGCCCGCGTGACCGACACGACCGGCGCGGTGGACCAGACGTCCACCGACCTGCTGGYGGCCTCCAAGGAACAGCTGCACGAGATCCGCGCCACCGGCGAGGCCGTGCTCGGCATGGCAAGCCGAATCACCGACGTGTCCGCGCAGGCGCAGACAACGGCCGGTGTGGCGCGCCAGAGCCGTCAGGCTGCCGAGCAGGGTCTGTCCGCGATGCAGAACAACATCGCCGGTATGAACACCATCCGCGACTCCATCCAGGAGACCTCCAAGCGCATCAAGCGCCTGGGCGAGTCGTCTCAGGAAATCGGCGAGATCACGGAGCTGATCTCGGACATCACGGAACAGACGAACGTGCTGGCCTTGAACGCCGCCATTCAGGCCGCGTCCGCCGGCGAAGCCGGTCGCGGCTTCTCGGTGGTTGCGGAAGAAGTGCAGCGCCTGGCGGAACGCTCCGGCGACGCGACGCGGCGAATCGCTGCGCTGGTCAAGACCATTCAGACCGACACCCACGATGCGGTGGCCGCCATGGAGCGTTCGACGCGCGGGGTGGTGGAAGGTACGCAGCTGTCTGACGCGGCCGGCAAGGCGCTGGAAGACATCGACAGCGTGTCCCGCCAGCTGGACAACCTGATCGGGCAGATCTCGACCCAGGCCCAGCAGGAAGCCGAGCATGCCAATGAGGTGGCCTCCAACATCCAGCACATCTTCGCGGTGACCGAGCAGACCTCCGAGGGCACGCGCTCCACCGCCCAGATGGTGCACGAGCTGTCGCGCTCTGCCGAGGCGCTGCGCACGTCCGTGTCCCGATTCAAGGTCGCCTGACCGGCCCCGCCCTACCGCATCGAGCGAGAAAGCCCACGCATGGACAGCTCCCTGCGAGACTCCGAACTCCCGGCCGACCTCAGCCCACTGGCCTGGGTGCAGGAGGAGTTGCGCCGCTCCCTGGAGTCGGTGCACAAGACCCTGCGCCGCCTCGTGCGCGACAGCGGCGACAACCGCCTCTCCGCCTTTGGCGGTGATGCCCAGCCCAGCGCGCCGCTGCAGCAGGCGGCCGCGCAGTTGCACCAGGTCAGCGGCGTGCTGTCGCTGGTCGGCCTGCCGGCCGGCGCCAGCGTGCTGCGCGCCGCCGAAGTGGCCGTCGCGCGTCTGGCCGAGCGGCCGCTAGAGGTCGAAGCCAGCACCGTCGACACCATCGAACGCGCCGACTTTGCCCTGCTGGCCTATGTCGCCCGCCTGCTGGCTGGCAACAAGACTTCGTCGCTGGCCCTCTATCCGGGCTATCGCGCGCTGCAGCAGCTCAACGGTGCCGATCGCATCCACCCGGCCGACCTCTGGCAGTACGACTGGTCCTGGCGCAGCATTGCGCCCGAAGCCGGTGTGTCGCCGCGTTCGCCCGAGGCCGTGCGCGCGCCTTTTGAAGCCGCGCTGCTGCGTCATATGCGCGAGCCCAGCTCGACGCATGCGGCCAATCTTTCCGGCCTGTGCGCTGGTCTGGCAGCCGCCTTGCCCGCTGGCACGACGCGCACGCTGTGGCAACTCGCCGCCGCCGTCTTCGAAGGCCAGGCGCTCAAGCTGATTCCCAGCGACGGCTATGCCAAACGCCTGGGCTCCAAGCTGCTGCATGAACTGCGCCTCGTTGGCCACGGCGATCAGATGGACCCGGCGCGCGAACGCCTGGCCCAGGACCTGCTGTTCTTCTGTGCCCAGTGCCGCGTCAACCAAGGCGCCGGCCCGCGCCTGACAGCGGTGCATGAAACCTACCGCCTCACTGATGAGCATGCCGGCGACTACGAGGACGCCGGCCTCGGCCGCATCGATCCGGCCTGGGTCGCGCAAGCCAAGCGCCGCGTGATTTCAGCCAAGGAAAGCTGGTCCAGCGCCGCCGAAGGCGACCAGCACCGCCTGGCCGGCCTGGACGAGCAGTTCGCCGGTCTGGCCGATTCGCTGACCCGCCTCTTCCCCAGCGGTGAAGTGCTGGCTCAGACACTGCAGCGCGCCGTCGTCGCGACGCTGCGCTCGCGCAGCACGCCGCCACCCGCGCTGGCCATGGAAATCGCCACCAGCCTGCTCTATGTCGAAGCCGCGCTGGAAGACGCCGCCTTCGACCAGCCCGAGCAGGCCGATCGCGTGCGTCGCCTGGCGCGCCGCGTCGAGGCCGTGGCCCATGGCCAGACGCCCGAGCCGCTGGAAGACTGGATGGAGGACCTGTACCGCCGGGTCTCCGACCGCCAGACCCTGGGCAGCGTCGTGCACGAGCTGCGTGCCAGCCTGTCGGAAGTCGAGAAGCAGTGCGACGAATACTTCCGCGACCCGGCCCGGCGTGAGCTGCTGATTCCCGTGCCCGGCCAGTTGCAGGCCATGCGCGGCGTGCTCAGCGTGCTGGGCCTGGACCAGGCGGCGCAGGCCACCGTTCGCATGCGCGACGAGGTCGACGGCCTGGCCAACACCGAGATCGATTTCGAGCGCGCCAGCGCCCGTGGCGTGTTTGAGCGCCTGGCCAACAACCTCGGCGCCCTGGGTTTCCTGATCGACATGCTCAGCGTCCAGCCTCAGCTGGCCAAGCGTATGTTCCAGTTCGACGACGCCAGCGGCCGCCTGGACGCCGTCATGGGCCGCCGCGAAGGCGCCGTCGAGCTGCCGAGTTTCGAGGCCAGCGGCTTCCACGTCGACCTGGTCGACGAATCGGCCCAGATTGCCGCTCCCGCCGCCTACGACGCCACCCAGCCCTTGCGCATCGACCTGGGGACGCTGGACCTGCCCGACCTCAGCCTGCCCGACGTCGACCTGTCGCAGCCGGCCGCTCCCGCACCCGTTCCCGTGGTTGCTCCCCCGCCGCCCGCGCCCAGCGTCGCGGACGACCCCGAGATGCGCGAGATCTTCCTCGAGGAAGCCGACGAGGTCATCGGCAACGCCCGGGCCGCGCTGGAAGAGCTGCGCCAGGCCCCCGCCGACCACGGCCAGCTCACCATCGTGCGTCGCGCCTTCCACACCCTCAAGGGCAGCGCCCGCATGGTCGGCCTGGACCCCTTCGGTGAAGGTGCCTGGGCCTGCGAACAGCTCTACAACGCCCGCCTCGCCGAAGCCACCCCCCAGGCCGACGCCGCCTTGCTGGGCTTCACCACCGAGGCGCTGGACTACTTTGCCCACTGGCGCAACCAGATTGCTGGCACGGAACCGGGCCACAGCTTGCCCGACCCGGTGCGCCGCAGTGCCGATTCGCTGCGCCTGCATGGCCAGCCCCTGCCTATTGCCGTTTCGGCTGCTCCGGCCGCCGAAGCCATCGAAGCGGTAGAAGCCCAAGGCCTCGACCTGCCGCTGGACGCCGCGACCCCGGTCGAAGCCATCGAGCGTGGCCCCGAGGTCATGGCCGAGCCGGCCGCAGAACCCATCGTCGCCGCACTGCCGGCGGAGATGGAGGAGACGCCGCCGCTGGTGCCCGACTTCGTTCTCGAGCTTGGCGCACCGGCCAACGAGGCCCCCATCGAGGCTGACCTCGACCTCGCCCTGCCCGAGGTCACGCTGGATCTCGACCCGACCGAACTACCCGCCGAGCTGGTCAGCGAGTTCGACGCCCACGCACCGACCGAACCCCTGCCGCTGCCACCCACGCCTGATGAAGAGCCGACCTTGGCCAACTTCGGCGTCGTGCTGGATCTGGACGAGCCTGAGCCTGTCATTGCCGCCGAACCTCTGGCCGAGCCCCCGGTCCGGCCGGAGGAGTCCACGCTGGCCCTGCACAAGCTGCTCGAGGAGGACGAGGAGCCGGCCGCGCCGGTTCTCACGCTGGTCAGCCCTGCCGAGACGGAGCTGGAGCCTGAACCCGAGTCGGCCGACCCCGACGAAGGCTTCAAGGTCATCGGCTCGCTGCGCATCAGCATCGCGCTGTTCAACATCTYCCTGAACGAGGCCGACGAGCTGTCGCGCAAGCTGTCCATCGGCCTGGCCGAGTGGGCCGTCGAGCTCAGCCACCCGGTGCCGCAGAGCTGCGAAGTGCAGGCT
>NZ_JBFUMO010000317.1:0-6745 GCF_054049355.1 Roseateles sp. P5_E11
TGCCAGTACCGGTCGTCGTCACGCTGAAATTGCCGGTGACGGTGCCGCTGCCCACGTTCAGGTTCGCTGCCGTGGCGCTGGCGGTGAGGGCATGGGTGTTCAGCGCACCCAGGGTCAGTGCGTTGCCGCTGCCGTTGCTGACCTGGCTGACACCGGTGGTCATCAGGCTGACCGCGCCCTGCAGGTTGTTGCTGGCCGCCGTCAGCGTGATGTTGCCGGACCCCGTGGTGACACCCGTCGTGCCAGTCACCGCCAACGCGCCGGCCTGCGTGATCGCGCCGCTGCCGCTGGTGGTGACGCCGACATTGCCCGTGACCGTGCCGGTCGGCAGGACGACGTCGCCGCCAACGCTGCTGAGGGTCAGGCCTGCGCTGGTGACGCTGCCCAGTGCGACGGTGCCCGCGCCCGAACTCGCCGCGGTGAGGCTGCCGCCGCCTGTATTGAGGGTGCTGCCGGTGATGTCGCCGCCGGCCTGCAGGACGACGTTGAGGGCACCTGCCCCCGCGCCGATGCTGCCGGCGCTGAAGCTGATGTTGCGCAAGGCGATCAGGTTCAGCGTGGCCGCGCCGGTAGGCACGATGGCGGCCTGGACGTCGATGTCGCCATGTTGGCCGTTGGTGCCCAAGGCCAGGGTCTGCACCGTCACCGACGTGCCGCCGGACAGCGCATTGTTGAGGGCGCCAACGTCGACCACGGCGGCATCGTCCGTGCTGGCGAAATTCGGCGCCGCGCCAACGTTGGTGTTGGTGCCGCTGTTGGCCTTGATGACCACGTCGTTGGGGTCGAGCAGCCACTGGCCCGACCGCCCCAGCGGTGCGCTGGCGTCAACGCGGCCGAGCAGGTTGAGCTGCTGGCGGCCCGAGGTCTCGACCATGCCGCCATTGCCCCCCAGACGCCCGCCGCGGGCCCAGATGCTGCCGAGCATGTCGGTGCGTCCGTCAGCCCAGACGGCGATGCGGCCGCCATCGCCCCGTTCGGTGGCATTGGCGCGCAGCTCAGCGCCGGCACCTATCCAGGTCTGCTCGGCGTTGTGCTCGGTGCCCCTGCCCTCGAAGCCGCCACCGACCTGCAGGCTGCCGCCGCCGAGGCGCCCGGACGCGTCCAGCCGGGCGCCGTCCAGCAGCGCGAGCTTCTGGCCGAGCACGGTGATGCCGCCGCCTCGTTCGCCGCTGGCGTCCACGCTGCCATTGACGGTGGTGACGCCCACCGTGCCGCCGTCGATGACGACGCGCCCGCCCTGCTGGCTCAAGCCCCGCGCCTGCACGATGCCGTCCATGTTCAGCACCTGGCCGGCCGCGCCGCCACGAGCCTGGGCGCGCATCTCGGCGCTGCTCTCGGCCTGCACGCGGCCGCTGAATTTCAGTGCGACGTCGCGGTTGTCGTCGTTGCGCAGATTGAAGAGGACAAGGCCGTCGCCTTCCACATCCACCTGCACCGTGCTGGCTGCACCCAGCCCGACACGCCGCGCCGCGATGCTGCCTCCAACGCTGAGCTGGGGGGCGACCAGCGCCACCGTGCCGCCCGGCGCGCTGATGCTGCCGTCAGCTTGCAGCGCGCTGGCGCCCGCGCCCGCCGAGAAGCGGTAGTTGCCGGCGATGAAGGCGGTGTCGGACAGGTCCAGCGTGGACGCGACGAGACCGCCGACATCCACCTGCGATCCCCGCCCGAAGACGATGCCGCGCGGGTTGATCAGGAAGACCCGGCCGTTGGCCTGCATCTGGCCGAGGATCAGGGACGGGTCGCCACCGACGACACGATTGACCAGCACCGAATTGACGCTGGGCTGTTGGATACGCAGGCCCTCGCCCGCGGCGATGGAGAAGCTCTGCCAGTTGACGATGGCCTTGTCGCTGCCCTGCTGGATCAGGCCCGGGCGAATTGCAACCTGTCCCTGCACGACCTGGGCGCCTTGAGGCAGCGCATGGGCAGCCGGATAGGCTGCGGCAAGGCACAGAGCAAGGGCGAGGGGTTGCAGGCGCCACATCAGAAGCTCCACGATCCCTGGGCATACAGGCGCAGCTTGCTCGACTGGCTTTCGGTGCTGGCATGGCCGTGCGTGGGCGTGGCCAGGCTCATGCGGAAGGCATACGCGTTGCCGCGCGCCCATACCAGGGACAGCCCCGCGCCGCCCAGCCAGGCGCGATTCACGTAGCCGGGCTCGCGCAGCACGAGGTTGGGATCGTGGCGGTAGCGGATGAAGGCGCCGTCGTAGAAGGCCGCCAGCACCAGCTCGCTGGCCCAGCGCCCGAACAGGCTGGCCGGCGGCAGCCAGCGCAGCTCCAGGCTGGCGACGGCGCCGCTGTCGCCCGTGCCTTCGCCCGGCGCATAGGCGCGCACGCCGTTCGGCCCCCCGGCGCGGAACTGCTCGGTCGAGTCGAGGTTGGACAGGGCCCACTGGCCGCGCATCGTGAAATAGGCCAACAGCCGATTGCTCAGCACGTTCTGCAGCCGCGAGGCCGCGAAGCTGAGCTTGCGAAAGCTCGCCGCGTCGTCGCCACCGCTGGGCGCGCCGGCCGGGAAGTTGAGCCGGCCCTGCGCCAGGTTGAGCTCGAAGGTGTTGACGCTGCCGGTCAGCAGGCTGTCGCGAAAATCGCCGCTGACACCGACGCTGGCATCGTCCACATGCTTCTTCGTCGACAGGGCCGCGACCTTGTCGACATAGCGCTTGGCGTCCACCGCCCCGAGCGCAAACAGGTTGAGGTTGCGAGAGCGCACCCAGGGGTAGAGGGCGAAGAGGTTGAGCGTCGTGCCGGTGCCGTCCAGGCCGAGGGGGAATTCCTTCTTGTCGAGCTGATAGCGCACCGCCGACAGCGACGCGCCGGCCTTGAAACCGTCGGCGCCGATGGGGCTGGTGTAGCCCAGCAGCGCAAACAGCAGGCCGCCGCCGGTGGAGGCCAGCACTGATGCCGACAGACCGTCGCCGCGGCCCAGCGGGCTGGCCATGACGACCTGGGCCCCCAGGCGCTGGGCACCGATGACCTTGGAGCCATTGAGGTCGCCGTCGACGCTGCCGCTGTAGCGCGATTCGGCGCGCGGCGTGAATTCGAGGATGGCGGTGCCCGGCGCGCTGCCGGCCTTGACCTCGGCCCGCGTGACGATGCCGCGCAGGTCGTTGATCAGGAAGACCGTGCGCTCGACGGCTTCCACCGTCAGCACGTCGCCYGGCTTCAGGCGTGCCAGATAGGCCTCGACGACCTCACGGTCCACCGGCAGGCCGTCGCTCCAGTTCAGCACGACGCGGTCCAGCCGCCCCTCCAGCACGGCGATGCGCACCGTCTGGCCATCGAAGGTCTGCTCCGGGATGTAGGCGTAACCCAGGTAGAGCCCCAGGTCGCGCTGCAGGAAGCGGGTCACCTCGTTGRCAGCGTTGACGAGATCCTCGAAGCCACGGTCCTTGCCGACGAAGGCAGCAGTCAATCGCGGCAGGGCCTCGCGCAGGGCGGCTGGGGCGTCGGGCGACAGGCTGTAGGCGGTGACGTCGATTTTGAGCTCGTCGTCGGGCTTGCCGAGCTCGCGCGTGACCTGCTGCGGACGCTCGGGCGGCAGCTCGGTGTTGCGAGCCTCGGGCGGGCGGGTCAGCTCGGCCGGCGTGGGCACCACCGGCGGCGTGCCGGCTGCCCAGCCCGAGGCGCAGGCCAGCGTTTGCACAGCCAGCAGGCTGAGGCGCAAGGGCGAGCATCGGCGATGGCGGGGATCGAGCAGCAAGGTCGGGTCCGTAGCAGTGGCGGCGGGCATGACCTGGCGGTCGCACCCGTGGTGAGTCACGGCTCTGGCGTTTGAGTTCCGCGCGAGTCCCGTAAATGAGCGGATGCCGTCCGACAAGCGTGCTGCGCCGACCTGGGCACACTGGGTCCATGGCTGACTTGATCACCCGCCGCCCCGAGGGCCTGTATTGCGAGGCGGGCGGTTTCCATATCGACCCCTGGCGGCCGGTGGCGCGTGCCGTCATCACCCACGCCCATGCCGACCATTGCCGCGAGGGCCACGGCGCCTACCTCGCCCACAGCGACGCCGAAGGGCTGATGCGCTCCCGCGTGGGTCCCGACATGGCCTTCCAGGGCCTGGCCTATGGCGAGCCGTTGCAACTGGGCGAGGCAACCGTCAGCCTGCACCCTGCCGGCCATGTGCTGGGTTCGGCCCAGGTGCGGGTGGAACACCGCGGCGAGGTCTGGGTCGTGTCGGGCGATTACTTCGTCAGCGGCGCGGTGAATGCTGAGGGGGAGGCCAACACCACCTGCGCGCCCTTCGAGCCGGTGCGCTGCGATGTCTTCATCACCGAAGCCACCTTTGCCCTGCCCATCTACCGCTGGGCACCGCAGACCGAGGTGCTGGCCGAGATGCGCACCTGGTGGGCCGATTGCGCGGCCCAGGGCAAGCAGGCGCTGCTGATGGGCTACAGCCTGGGCAAGGCGCAGCGGCTGGTGGCGGGGCTGGCAACCGCGGACGCACCTGGGCCGGTGCTGGTGCATGCAGCGGTTGCGCGGCTGAACGAGGCCTATCGCGCGGCGGGCGTGGCCCTGCCGGAGGTGGAGACCGTGACGCCGGAAACGAACTTCAAGGCGCTGCGCGGCGCGCTCGTCATCGCACCGCCGGCCGTGCAGGACAGTCGCTGGGCCAAAGCGCTGGGGCCGCACAGCGACGCCTTTGCCAGCGGCTGGATGCGGTTGCGCGGCGCCCGCCGGCGCCGCAGCGTGGACCGCGGCTTCGTCTTCAGCGACCACGCCGACTGGCCGGGGCTGCTGTCGGCCATTCAATCGACCGGCGCCCAGCGCGTCATCGTCACGCATGGCGACGAGGGCGCGCTGGTGCGCTATCTGAGTGAACTGGGCTTGCAGGCCGAGGCCTTTGCGACCGAGTACGGCGACGAGACGCATGGCGTGGAGGCGGCGCAATGAAGCGCTTTGTCGCCCTCTACCTCGCCATCGACGCCAGCACGTCCACACTGGCCAAGGTGGCGGCATTGAAACGCTACCTGGCCGACGCACCCGCGCGTGATGCGGCCTGGGCCGTCTATCTGCTGGCCGGCGGCACGCCGCGCCGAGCGGTGCCCACGAGCGAGCTGCGAGCGCTGGCCTGCGAGGCGGCGGGTTTGCCGGAGTGGCTGTTCGAGGCCGGCTATGCCGTCACCGGCGACCTGGCGGAGGCCATCGCTTACGTGCTTCCCGACCCGCAGGACAAGCTCGACGAGCCGCTGGCCGACTGGATGGAGCAGCGCATCCTGCCGCTGCGTGCGCTCGACGCAGCGGCGCGACGCGAGGCCGTGTTGAGCGCGTGGCAGGGCCTGTCGGCGGACGAGCGCTTCATGTTCGTCAAGCTGGTGGGCGGGGGCTTTCGCGTCGGTGTCAGCAAGCTGCTGGTGCAGCGGGCGCTGGCCGAGTGGTCTGGGGCCGACGCGGCCGGCATCGCCCAGCGCATGATGGGCTACACCCAGATCGACACGCCGCCGACGGCCGCGCGCTTCCAGGCGCTGCTGGCCGAGGACACAAGCGGCTCTCGTGGCGGCCAGCCCTACCCCTTCTTCCTGGCGCATGCGCTGCCCGGCGAGCCGGCGGCGCTGGGCGAGCGCGGCGACTGGCTGGCGGAGTGGAAGTACGACGGCATCCGGGCCCAGGTGGTCAAGCGCGACGGCCAGGTGTGGATCTGGTCGCGCGGCGAGGAGCTGGTGACGGAACGCTTTCCGGAGGTGGTGCTGGAAGCGAGCAGCTGGCCGGATGGCACGGTGGTGGACGGCGAGCTGCTGGCCTGGCGCCACGGCGAGGCCGAGCCGGCGCCGTTTGCGCTGCTGCAAAAACGCATCGGCCGCACCAAGCTGTCCAAGGCCATCCTGGCCGAGGCCCCGGTGCGCTTGCTGGCTTATGACCTGCTGGAGAGCCAAGGCGTGGACCGTCGCCAGGAGCCCATGCATGTGCGGCGTGCGCGGCTGGAGCAGCTGGGCATTGMAACGTCGCCGCTGGTGCACGCTGGCGATTGGCCCGGGCTGGCGACGGCCCGCGAGGGCTCGCGCGAGAAGCGTGTCGAAGGGCTGATGCTGAAGCACCGGGAGTCGGCCTATGGCATCGGCCGCACCGTCGGCGCCTGGTGGAAGTGGAAGGTCGCGCCGCTCAGCGTCGACGCCGTGCTGGTCTACGCCCAGGCCGGCCACGGCCGCCGCGCCAACCTCTACACGGACTACAGCTTTGCCGTCTGGAACCGCGCGCCGCGGGATGCAGCGGAGGCTGAGGCGGCTTTGGATTCAACGGGCGGCGATCTGACACTTGTGCCGTTTGCCAAGGCCTACTCGGGGCTGACCGACGAGGAGATCAAGCGCGTGGACCGCGAGATCCGCAAGACGACGGTCGAGAAGTTCGGGCCGGTGCGGCGCGTGCGGCCGACGATGGTGTTCGAGCTGGGCTTCGAGGGCATCCAGGCGAGCTCGCGGCACAAGAGTGGCATCGCGGTAAGGTTTCCGCGCATGCTGCGGATAAGGGATGACAAGCCGTTGTGGGAGGCGGATACGTTGGCGTCGTTGAGGGCCTTGATGGATGCGGTGGCGTGATGTTGGTTGCTTTTGCGACGAGTGCTCTTGATCGATGCATTGCCGGGAGTCCGTCCCGGCGGCCGGGTAACTTTCTTCTGCGGGGCCAGAAGAAAGTCACCAAAGAAGAGGCCCTGAACCGCACACCAGCACCACATGCACGAGCTGCGCCGTGCAACARCCGSYCGGTGAGTGGGCAGACGCGAGCCGCTGCGCTCTCGCTGCTGTCCC
>NZ_JBFUMO010000318.1:0-6731 GCF_054049355.1 Roseateles sp. P5_E11
AGCGCAGCCTGCGTGACGACCCCGAGTTCAACCCCAAGGCCGGCAGCTCCTGGATGTGGCGCCAGCTCGACCGCTTCACGCAGCGCGGCCCGGCGCTGGTGGCCCTCGGCGCGTCGGCGGCATTGGCCGTGGCGGGCTATGCCGTCAGCACGCGGCTGCACGTTGGCGACCTGGACCCCGGTGCCCCCGAGCTGCGCGCCGACTCGCGCTACAACCGCGACAACGACTACGTCACCCAGCACTACGCCGCGTCCAGCGACATCCTCGTCGTCATGGTTGCCACGCCCGAAGACCAGTGCACCCGCTACGGCACGCTGGCCAAGGTCGACCAGCTCGCCTGGCAGCTGGAGCAACTCCCCGGCGTCGAGTCCACCAACTCCATGGCGGCGCTCTCCAAGCTCGCGATGGTGGGCTACAACGAGGGCCAGCTGAAGTGGTACGAGCTGATCCCCAACGACAGCGCGCTCGGCGGCGTGCAGACCCGTGCGCCGCGCGAGCTGTTCAACCAGGGCTGCTCCTTCCTGTCGCTCTACGTCTACCTGAAGGACCACAAGGCCGAGACGCTGAGCACGGTGGTGAGCACGGTCGAGGGCTTCATCAAGGAGAACTCGACAAAGGACGAGCGCTTCATGCTCGCGGCCGGCTCGGCCGGCATTGCGGCGGCGACCAATATCGTCGTCAAGCAGGCCAYGAACGAGATGCTGTGGTGGGTCTACGGCGCCGTTGTCGTGCTGTGCTGGGTGACCTTCCGCTCCTGGCGCGCCGTCGTCGTGGCCGTGCTGCCGCTGGTGCTGACCTCCATCCTGTGCGAGGCACTGATGGTGGGCCTGGGCATGGGCGTCAAGGTCGCCACGCTGCCGGTCATCGCGCTGGGCGTGGGCATCGGCGTGGACTACGCGCTCTACGTGCTCAGCGTCATGCTGGCCCGGCTGCGCGCGGGCGAAAGCCTGTCGGCGGCCTACCTGCACGCGCTGCAGTTCACCGGCCGCGTCGTGATGCTGACCGGCGTCACGCTGGCGCTCGCCGTGGGCACCTGGGCGCTGTCGCCGATCAAGTTCCAGGCCGACATGGGCATCCTGCTGGCCTTCATGTTCGTGTGGAACATGGTGGGGGCGCTGGTGCTGGTGCCGGCGCTCGCGCACTGGCTGCTCAAGCCCGCCAGGATCGCTTGAGATGGCACGGCGGTGGATCCAGCGTTGGGTGGTGCTGCTGGCACCCCTCCTGCTGGAATTTTGTTTGTCGGTTGCATCGGCGGCCGAGCAGGCGCCGCTGGTGCTGGGCCAGTCGCTGCCGCTGACCGGCGCCGCCTTCCCCATCAGCAATCGCGTGCAGGCCGGTGCCAAGGCGCTGGTGGATCGCGTCAATGCCGGCGGCGGCATCGGCGGACGCCGGCTGGAGTTGGTGACCCTGGACGATAGCGGCGACAGCCAGCGCCGCGCGGCCAACCTGCACAAGCTCGCCCGGGAGCATCACGTCCTGGCATTCGTCAATTGCCTGGGCGAGCGCGCCTGCCTGCAGACCGCCGCGCTGGCGCGTGAGTTGAACGTGCCGCTAGTCGGCCCCTTCTCCGGCGCCGCGGCGCTGCAGCAGCCCATGGTGTTCAGCCTGCGGCCCGATGACCGGCGCGAGGCCGAGGCGCTGGTTGCGCAATTGCGAGCCATCGGTATCGAGCAGGCCGTGCTGCTGGGCGACGGCGACGAGCCGGCCCGCGAGCGCGCGCTGGCTGCGGCGCTGCAGGCCGCGGGCATCCGCTTCCACCCGCTGGCGATGCAGGCAGATTCCGCCGCCACGCTGCGCGAGCTGGCCGCCGTTGCGCCGCAGGCCCTGGTGCTCAATCTCGGCCCCGAGTCGCTGGACCTGCTGACCCGCCACGAGGCCGCCTGGCGCGCCGCGGTGCCGCTCACCGTGGCGGCACTGTCGTCGCCGGGGCTCACGCAGCTGACGCGGCTGCTGCGTGACCGGCTGATCGGCTTCACCAGCGTCGTGCCCAACCCCGAGATCTCGCAGCTGCCGCTGGTGCGCGAGTTCGAGCGGGATGCGGAAAGCCACGTCGGCCCCGAGGCCATCAGCCTGGAGGGCCTGGCGGCCTACCTGCATCTGCGCGTCTGCGTCGAGGCGCTGCGCCGCGCCGGCAACCGTGTCGACGGGCCTGGGCTGGCGAGTGCGCTGGAGAACCTGGGCGCGCTCGACCTCGGCGGCTTCAGCGTGCGCTTCAGCCCCCGCCAGCACCGCGGCTCCGAGCACGTCGAGATCGGCCTTCGCGGCCGCGACGGGCGCCTGCGCCGCTGAACTTCACTTATCCACCCCTCAAAGGAGACATTCCATGCTCGATCTGCACCTGCAACACGTGCTGGCCCAGGCGGCCGGCGCCCCCGACCTCTGTGACCTGCCGCCCGAGGCCTCTCGCGGCCTGTACCGGCAGATCTGCACGTTGGCGACCATGCCGCCCGCCGACGTCGACGTGACGCCGCATGAGGCCCGCTTCGGCGGCCAGGCCGTGCGCGTGCGCATCTACAAACCTCGCGATGCGGCGGGCGCCTTGCCCGTGGCGCTGTACTTCCACGGCGGCGGCTTCGTGCTCGGCGATCTCGAAAGCTATGACGCCGTCTGCCGCCAGCTCTGCGCTGACAGCGGCGCGATGATCGTCAGCGCCGCCTACCGCCTGGCACCTGAGCATCCCTATCCGGCGGCCATCGAGGACAGCTACGCCGCACTCGGCTGGGTGGCCGAAGCCATCCGCAGCTTTGGCGGCGACCCGACCCGCCTAGCCGTGATGGGCGACAGCGCCGGTGCCGCACTGGCCGCCAGCGCCGCCTTGCTGGCGCGCGATGCGGGCGGGCCGTCTATTGCCTTCCAGCTCCTCGTCTATCCGCCGGCGGCCGGCGGCCACGACGGCGACTACCCGTCGCGCGAGCAGCATGCCGCCGGCCCCACGCTGACGAAGCGGACCATGGACTATTTCAGCCGCCACTACTTTGGCGCCACCGGCAAGGCGCCCGACTGGCGCGGCGCGCCGCTGCTCGCGCCCAGCCTCGCCGGCCTGCCGCCCACGCTGCTGCTGCTGGCGGCCCATGACGCGCTGCGTGACGAGGGCATGGCCTACGGCGAGGCGCTCGGCGCGGCTGGCAATGCCGTCACCGTCATCGAGTACCACGGCCTGGCGCACGGCTTCATCAGCATGGCCGGCGCCGTCCCGGCGGCGCGGCTGGCGCTGGGGCAGATGGCGAGTGCGCTGCGGCAGGCCTTGCTGGGGTGATCCAAGCCATATCGAAACTGGCATGGCTTGAGAGGAAATCGCCATTGGATTGTTGTCGTGGAATGCCGTACACCCGGCAGCCACGACAAACGAGACAAGAGACATCCCATGGCATTGAATCGCAGGGGCCTGATCAGCGCCGGCCTCACCGGCATCGCCGCGTCCACGTTGCCCGCCCAGGCCGCCACCACCGCTGCAACGCCGGCCAAAGGCCTGCTGGCCCCCACGCCGCCGATGGGTTGGAACAGCTGGAACAGCTTCGCCACCACCATCAACGAAGCCCAGGCCCGCGAGACGGCCCGCATCATGGCGGACAAGCTGCTGCCGGCCGGCTACAACATCTTCACCATCGACATCCAGTGGTACGAGCCCACGGCGTCAAGCTACAGCTACAGCGCCAACCCCGAGCCGGCGATGGACGGTCACGGCCGGCTGATCCCCGCCGTGAACCGGTTCCCGTCCAGTGCCGAAGGCCGCGGTTTCGCGCCGCTGGCGGCGGATGTCCATGCCATGGGCCTGAAGTTCGGCATCCACCTGATGCGCGGCATCCCGCGCCTGGCCGTGAAGCGCAACCTGCCCATCCTGGGCACGCCCTACCGCGCCGCTGACATCGCCGACACCAGCAGCGTCTGCACCTGGAACCCCGACATGTACGGCGTGGACATGCGCAAGCCCGGCGCGCAGGCCTACTACGACAGCGTCTTCGCGCTCTACGCCTCCTGGGGCGTGGACTTCATCAAGATGGACGACATGAGTCGCCCCTACGACGCCCATGCGCCGGAGATCGAGGCCGCTCACCGTGCCATCCAGCGCACGAAGCGGCCGATGGCGCTCAGCCTGTCGCCCGGCGAGACGCCCGTGAGCCGCGCCGAGCACGTACGCCAGCATGCGCAGATGTGGCGCATCTCCGACGACTTCTGGGACGACTGGCATGCGCTGGACGCCCAGTTCACGCGCCTGGAGAACTGGAACCCCTGGCGCCGGCCGGGCGCCTGGCCTGACCCGGACATGCTGCCGCTGGGCCGCCTGGCCCTGGGTGAGCGCGACACCAAGTTCACTGCCGATGAGCAGCGCACGCTGATGACGCTGTGGGCCATCACCCGCTCGCCGTTGATCATGGGCGGCGACCTGCGCCACCTGGACGAGCCGACGCTCGCGCTGCTCACCAACACCGAGGTGCTGGCCGTGGACCAGGCGAGCGCCGACAACCGGCCGCATTTCGTCGAGGACTTCGTGCGCATCTGGTCAGCCCGGCCGGCCGACGGCAAGGGCCGCTACGTCGCGCTGTTCAACCCGACGGACAAGGCCCGCGAGGTCGCCGTCTCGCTGCGCGACCTGGGGCTGGACGGCGTGTGCCAGGTGCGCGATCTGTGGGCGCGCAAGCCTCTCGATGCGGCATCGGGCCGGTTCGCCCAGCAACTGCCGTCGCATGGCGCCGGGCTGTACCGGCTCAGCTGACAGTTCAGCGCGCGACCTTGGCCAGCAGTTCCTGCAGTAGCAGGCGCTCGCCGCTGGTGRGCGTGTGGTCCAGGGCTTTTTCGGTCTCCTGCAGCGCCGCTAGGCTTTGCTCGGCCAGGCGTTCGCCCTCGGACGTGAGCCGCAGATGCAACGCGCGGCGGTCGTTGGCGTCGCGTTCGCGCTCGACCCAGCCGCGCTCCTGCAGGCGGTCGAGGATGAGCGTCATCTGCGGTGCCGGCACGCGCAGCAGGTCGCACAGGCGCTTCTGCGTGGTGTTGCGATTCGAGAAGATCAGCTGCAGCAGTGTGAACTCCACCGGCCGCAGGCCGAGCGGCTCGCCCACGCCCTGACTGAACAACTGGTTGGTGGTGACAGCCGCGCGTGCAATGGCATAGCCCAGGGTGTGGGCCAGGCGGGACTGGTCGAGGGGAGGGGACTTCTCGCGGATCGGGCTCATGGGTGTGCAGGATAACCATGGCCTGCCGGCCGCCGTTGCGGTCAAAACTCCTCGGTATCGATCTCGGTCTGTGTGGCGGCGCTGTAGCGCGCGCCGTTGACCGTGTGGCGGTTGATCAGCGTATCCAGCCGCTTCAGCGTTGCGCCATCCAGCTCCAGTTGGGGCGCGGCTATCAACTCCGACAAATGGTCAGGCTTTGACGTCCCCGGGATCGGGACGATGTCCTTGCCCTGGTGCAGTAGCCAGGCCAGCGCCAACGTGGCCGGCGCACAGTTCAACCGTGCGGCCTCGTCCTGGAAGCCATCCAGCAGCCGCAGATTCGCCGCGTAGTTCTCCGGCGAAAACCGCGGCATGCCGCGGCGGATGTCCTTGGGCTCCAGCTTGCTGACGTCGCGCAGCTCACCGCCGAGGAAGCCGCGCGCCAGCGGGCTGAAGGCGACGAAAGCGACGCTCAGCTCGCGGCAGGCGTCGAGCACGGCGATCTCCGGGTTGCGTGTCCACAGCGAGTACTCGGTTTGCAGCGCGGCAATCGGGTRCACCGCATAGGCGCGCTTCAAGGTGGCGGCAGAGACCTCGGACAGGCCGAGCGCGCGAACCTTGCCCGCCTTCACCAGCTCGGCCATCGCGCCTACGCTCTCCTCCACCGGCACCTTGGCGTCCAGCCGGTGCAGGTAGAGCACATCGATGACGTCGGTGCGCAGCCGCTTCAGGCTGGCCTCGACGCTGACGCGGATGGTGTCTGGACGGCCGTCGATGACGCGCTGGCCATCGACGCCTTGCATGCCGCATTTGCTCGTCAGCACGATGCGCTCGCGGTGTGGTGCAAGCAGGCCGCCCAGCAGTTCCTCGTTGGCGCCAAAGCCATATAGCGCCGCCGTGTCGAACAGCGTGATGCCGCCGTTGAGCGCGCCGTCCAGCACGGCTGCCGCGACGTCGCGCGATGGCGGTGTGCCATAGGCGTGGCTGAGGTTCATGCAGCCCAGGCCGATGGCCGAGACCTCGAAGGGGCCGATGCGGCGGGTTTTCATTTCAGCTGCTGCTCAAGCTCGTGCAGCACGCGGTAGCAGGGCAGCACTTGCGCCACGCTGCTGTTGGGCTCGCGGCCCTCGCGGATGGCGGCGAAGAACTCGCGGTCCTGCAGCTCGATGCCGTTCATGGACACGTCCACCGCCGACACGTCGATCTTGTTCTCCTTGCCGTCGAACAGGTCGTCGTAGCGCGCCAGATAGGTGCCCGTGTCGCCGATGTAGCGGAAGAAGGTGCCCAGCGGGCCGTCGTTGTTGAAGGACAGGCTCAGCGTGCAGATGGCACCGTTGGCGGCCTTGAGCTGGATGCTCATGTCCATCGCGATGCCCAGCGTCGGGTGGATGGGGCCTTGCAGCGCGTGGGCCTGCACGACGGGGCTTTGCGCCYGGTAAGCGAACAGGTCTACCGTGTGCGCGGCGTGGTGCCACAGCAGGTGGTCGGTCCAGCTGCGCGGCTGGCCGAGAGCATTCATGTTGGTGCGGCGGAAGAAATAGGTCTGCACGTCCATCTGCTGGACGTTGAACTCGCCTGTCG
>NZ_JBFUMO010000319.1:0-6729 GCF_054049355.1 Roseateles sp. P5_E11
CAGCTTGCCCACGGCCAGGTCGTTGATGTCCATGGACACCGAGGTGACGACATTGGCTGCCGTGACCGGGCCGCCGAAGCGCAGGATCTCGCGCCAGCGGTGCAGCTGTGGCCGGGCGAGCCGCCCCCAGGCGCCGGCCAGGCTGACACCCAGCGCGGTGATGAGGCTGGCCCCGACGTCGCCCCAGGCCAGGCTGGCCGCGCCCACGCCGGCCCAGGCCAGGCCCAGCGTCGTGAAGGTGCCGACGACGGCGGCGGCGACGTTGACGCGCATCAGCACGTCGAAACGCATGTCGCGCCGCAGCAGCGCGATCGAGATCGAGTTGAAGGGCAGGATCAGGAAGTTGATGGAGATGATGCGCACGATGTGCGTCAGGCTCGCGTCGCCATAGAACTCGCCGATCCACGGCGCCACGGCGTGGATGCCGGCAAACAGGCCGCCGCCGAGCAGCAGCGAGGTGCCTAGCGCGCTGCCGACATCCTCCGGGCCCAAGTCCTTGCGCTGGATCAGGTAGTTGGCAAGGCCGAAGTCGCGCACGACCTGGGCCATGCTGATCAGCGCCATCGACACCGAGTACAGGCCGATCTGTTGCGGCGTCAGCAGGCGTGCCAGCAGCGTGAACGACAGCAGCTGCAGGCCGATCAGCAGATAGCGTTCCAGGAAGGCGAAGCCGAGCGAGCGGCGGACCGTGTTCATCAATACAGGCCCTGCTTCTTCTGCGAGTGGCGTTCCACCCAGGCAGAGTAGGTCGCCGGAGACCAGTGCGACCGCCAGCGGCTGTCCACGCGACCCCAGCAGCGCAGCAGGCGCAGTTCGCGCGCAAAACGCTCGGCCACGGGTTCGCGCCGCAACGGCCCGAGCAGCCAGCCCAGGCCATCCTGCAGCAGCTGCAGGTATTGCCACAGCGGCACACCGGCGAACTCGTGGCTGCYGGGCGGCCACCAGGACGACAGACCCGCCTTGAAGGCCCAGCGGCGGAAATAGCGGCGCGTCAGCACGGCCGCGTCGACGGGCGCAGTGATGCACAGGGACGGCTCATAGGTCACCGCCTCGCCGCGCGCCTGGCAGCGCTGGCCGAATTCGAGGTCCATGTGCCGGAAGTGCAGTTCGGAGAACAGGCCGACGCGATCGAACAGCGCTGCGCGCGCCACCAGGTTGGCGCCGGCGGGCGCGTAGTCCGGCGTGGTCGGCGCGATGCGCTCAGGCCCGAGGTCGGCGCCGCCGACCACCGCGGCCATGCTGTCGTGATACCAGGCGGGCCGGCCACCGGGGGGCCATTGCAACTCGGTGCGTCCGCCGGCCAGGGCCGGGCCGCCGGCGCCGAAGACGGCGGCGATGTTCTCCAGCCAGTCCACGGGGAAGAGGATGTCGTCGTCGGTGAAGGCCAGCACATCGCAGCCCAGTTCGCGGGCGCGGCGGATGCCGGCGTTCAGCGCGAACTGCTTGCCCTGGCGGGGCTCGAACAGCACATGCAGGCGGCCCAGCGGCCAGCCCGGTTGCAGGGCCTGGAGTCGCGCCTGCGTGTCGTCGGTCGAGTTGTTGTCCACCACCAGCACTTCGACGGCCGTGTCGGCCGGCGCGTGCATGGCGCCGAGCGAGGCCAGCGTGGTCGCGAGCAGGGCGGCCCGGTTCCAGGTGCAGACGATGACGGCCAGCCGCTTCATCGCTGGGCGGCCACGCGGCGGTAAACCTCCAGATGGCGGCGCCAGCTCTCGCCCCAGCGAAAGCCCTGGGCCCAGGCGGCGGCACGGGCCGCCTTGTCGGCACGTGCCTCGGGAGGCAGCGTCGCGGCCTCGTGCAGCGCGGCGGCCCAGGCCGCCAGGTCCTCGGCCGGCACCAGCGTCGTCAACGGCCCGACCAGTTCGGCCAGGCTGCCCAGCGGGCTGAAGATGACGGGCGTGCCGGCGGCCTGGGCCTCGACGGCCGGGAAGCCGAAGCCCTCGTAGAGCGTCGGGTAGAGCACGGCGACGGCGTCGCGGTAGAGGGCCTGCAGTTCGGCGTCGGACAGGAACTCGGCAAACACGACCCGGCCCTGCAGCTCGTGGGGCAGGGCCTTGCGCGCGGCCTCGCGGGAGTCGGCGCCAAAGCCGCAGGCGACGAGTTTCAGCGTCGCATCGGGCTGGGCGGCCAGCGTCTGCAGGGCCCAGTCGAAGCGCTTGCGCTGCATCGGCCCACCGAGATAGACGGCGAAGCGCGCGCCGGCCAGGGCCGCCGTCAGCGTGGCCGGCAACGTGCTGATAGGGGGCTCGAAATAGGCCTCTTCAATGCCGTGCGGGATGACGGTCAGCTTGGCCTCGAGCTCGGGCCAGCGCGCCAGGATGTCGCGCCTGGACGACTCGCTGATCGTCACGACGGCCGCGCATCGCCGGAAGGCCGCCGGCATCAGCCGGTGCCAATACCAGTGCTGCCAGCGCGTGTCGGTCTCCATCTCCCAGGGGATGGTGTCGTGGATGGTGACGACGGCCGGGCAGGGCTGCCACCAGGCCATGGTGTTCTCGGCCCAGTGCAGCACGTCCAGGTGGTGCTGACCCGTGCGGCGCGGCATGCCGACCTGCTCCCACAGCGAGAAGCGGTCGCCGGGGAAGTCGAAGATGTCGGCCTGCACCTGTTGCTCGCGCGGCAGGTGCATGGGGCGGCGCGCGTCCTGCGCGAACAGCGTCCAGGCCACGCCGTCCTCGGGCCGGGCCTGGCTGCACATCTCGAGCAGGTATTTGCCCATGCCGCGCAGATGCGCGGTGTTGAGGCTGGTAGCGCTGATGCCGACCCGCRGGCGTTCAGTCATTCGGCACCCAGCGGCGGAACAGCGATTTGCCCATCTTGGTCAGCGTGTGGCCGCGATCGGGGCCGCTGCGCAGCAGGCCGGCAAAGGTCTTCAGGCCCAGCGACAGATCGCCCTTGGCGGTGTGCGCGTCGGCGAAATTGCACCAGCCCTTGTGCTGGAAGCGCCGCAGCGCGACGGGGTCCACGTCGTGCCCGGCTGGCGAACTCATGCCGAAGCGCCGGATCAGCTCGGCGCGCATCAGCTCGGTGGTGTTGGTGGCCGGGATGCGGCGCGACAGCGAGACGGGATGCTGGCGGTACAGCACGTAGGACTCGGCCAGGCGTATGAAGCGGTGCTGGGTGCTGGCGCGCACCAGGTATTCCCAGTCGTCAGTCTGCTGGTTGTCCGTCAGGAAGCCGCCCATGCGATCCCAGGCGCTGCGCCGCCAGATGACCGAGGAGGGCAGGGCGTAGTTGTCGAGCACCAGCACGGGGTAGATCCAGCCGGACCGCGACTCATCGATGGTGCCCTGCCGGGTTTGCCTGAAATAGTCGGGCCGGGGCTCGCCATGCCAGACGTCGAATGCCGAATAGCAGAAGTCGTGATCCGGCCTGGCCTGCAAGGCCTGCAGTTGCAGGCGCAGCTTTTCCGGGTGCCAGAGGTCGTCGGCATCCAGCAGCGCGACGAATTCCGAATCCGTTTCGGCCATGCCGCGATTGCGCGAGCGCGACATGCCGMGGTTTTCCTGCGAGATGACGCGCACGCGGGCGTCGTCCAGGGCGGCATTCGCGGCCGTTGCATCCTTGGAGCCGTCGTCGATGACGGTCACCTGCAGATCGGGGAAGGTCTGGCCGAGTGCCGAGCGGACGGTGTCGGCAATGAAGGCCTCGGCGTTGTAGGCAGGGATGACGATGTTGACGCGCGGCATGAGGCTCAGCGGGAGGTCTGCGAGGGAGTCGAGGCGGCCTGAGTGGCAGACGCAGCGGACGCGGCGGCGTCGGGGCCCTCGGTCGGCTCGGGATCCTTCCAGCGGCCGACCGAATTCAGTCGGTCGCGCAGCTCCGGCCTTGTCATGCCCATGGCCATGGCGCGGTGCGCCTGGGCCAATGCCTTGTCGTAGTCCTTCATGTCGAAATACAGCAAGCCCGCGTTGAATTGCGTCAGCGGGTTGTCGCCGGCCTGCTCCACCACGTAATCGAGAGACTTGCGCGCGTCGTCCATGCGATTGCGCCGGATCAGATAGCTCACGTAGAACATCCGGAACACCAGGTCGTTCGGTACGAAAGCCATGCCGCGGGCGTAATAGCACTCGACGGTCATGTCGGTGCCTTTGGCGGGATCCGATTTCTCCTTTTCCGCCAGGCGTTCGACGGACTGGATGGCGCGTGGATGGTTGGGAAATACCGCCAGCGTGTATCCGATGTCGTTGCCGAATGGGCCGGTAGCACCTCGGGTCAACGTCTCGACGCCATGCGTGAAATGCGCAATCTCGACGATGTAGCGCTGCGACTGGTGGGCCGTGCGGTAATCGAAGGGTCCATAGGTGTTGTGCGTTTCGCCACAGCCAGGCGGCGCCAGCGCCGGGCGCTGCATCTGCGCGGAAACCGGCAGCGTGGCCAGCGCAACGGTCAGGGCCAGCAGTGCTCGGCCGGCGCAGTTCATGGGGTTCAGATTGCTAGGCATCGCGTCCTCAACCAGTCCAAACAGATGCGACATTGGGAGTCCTGGTCCTGTATCGCCGAAAACGTGTGATCGGCCGTGGGCATGTCGTGCAGATCCAGCGTCGGGCGCACGAGCAGACCCTGCCAAGCCGCCGAGGACCGGGCAAAACCAACGAACTCCCGGGCAGTGTAGTCATCGCCACTGAGGATCAGCAGCACCGGTCCGTTGAAAGCGCGCAGGCCGGCGGCCATGCGATCCTGGAAGCTGCGCGAGTCGGTCTTGGGCTTGCCGGCGCCGCGGGCCAGGCGCAGGTTGCCGCCCAGGGTGCGCAACGCCGTCAGGCCCACGCCACCGCGCAGCAGCTTGAGCCAGAAGCCCTTCTCGCGCAGCCGGCGCCAGTAGTAGTGCTTGACATGGGTCTGCGCCAGCGTCGCGGCGGAGCGGGCCCAGGGATTGAGCAGGGCCACGCCGGCGACGCGCGGGTCGCCGGTCGATTCCAGGTAGAGCAGGGCGGCCGAGGCCGCGTCGCACAGGCCCCAAAGCACCACACGCTTGAGGGCCGGGCGGGCCGCCAGCAGCGCGGCGATGGCCGCGGCGATGTCGGCGTCGACGCTCAGGAAGTCGCGCGTCTCCCCGGGGCTGTCCCCCATGCTGCGGTAGTCGAAGCGCAGAGCGGCAACGCCGTGGTTCGCCAGATGCCGGGCCAGCAGCGTGAACTGGCGATGGCTTCCGACGCGGTACTGGGGGCCGCCGACGACGATGACCACGCCCACCTCGGCGGGTGCGGTGTTCGCCGGTTCGGCCAGGATGCCGATGAGGCGCTCGCCCTCGCAGTCGAAGTTCAGCACCGATTCCTTCATGACAAGGCCTCCGCGGTGCGGGCAATCAACTCGGGCGCCAGCTCGATCTCGCTGGTGGCCCAGAAGCCCGGCCCCTGCACGATCTGCGGGCGTACCGCCCAGCCGGCATCCTGCCAGGCCTTGATGGCCTGCTCGCTGACCGGCGTCAGCACGGCGTCCTCGCGGGTGCTGAGCTCCAGCCACTCGACCCGGCAGGGCGTGCCGGCGGGCGCGAGCTTGGCGGCTTCCAGCCCCAGGGCGAGTGGCGCGCCCAGCCGGTAGCCGGCGACCTCGACCGGGCGGCCCGCGGCCAGTTCGGTTTTCATCTGGTCCATCTGGCCCTTGTTCGCACCGTTGGCCATCTCGGCGGCCAGCTTCAGGCGCAGGAACTGCTGCAGTGCCAGCTTGCCGTTCGTCATCGGCTGCCAGAACAGGTAGTTCACCGGCCGGCCCCAGTCGGCGGCGGCAAGCAGGCAGCCGGCGCGCAGGCCCCAGATCCACAGCGGTGCCTGAACCGAGTCAGGCACGCGGGCATCCAGGCATTCCAGGCCCAGGCGCACATCGGCCTGCCAATCGGCCCAGCCCGCATCGCCAAAGTCGGCGGAGGAGTCGCCGCAGCCGCGCAGGTCGATCTGCAAGACCGCGTGGCCTGCCTGGGCCAGCGCGCGGCAGGCCAGGGTGGCCATGCGGCGCGACTTGTTCATCTCCTCGGCGAAGGGATGCAGATAGAGCACCCGGCTGCGTGGTGTACCTGCCGGTGCATGGAACAGGCACAGCCGCTGCTCGCCGCCGGCTGGCAGGAAGAAGGCGTCGATTGAGGCTTTCAAGCTGCGCGGGTCTTGCTGCGGTTGAGCCAGTCCTGCAGCGCCTTGAGCCAGGCCCACCGGTAGGCGGTCAGGTGGAAAAGCTGGCGGCTGTTGTCGGTCCAGCGCGTATGCCACTCCATCACGCGGCCAAAGAACTCGATGCGCTTGAAGCGGCCTTCGTCGAAAAGAGCTTTGAACTCCTCGGCGCGCATCAGCGTCGACGGGGACACCGCCTGGTGGGCCTGCTGATAGGCTGTCTTCAGGATCACCAGGCAGTCGTCCTGGTGCACGCACAAGTCCATCGCGACGACTTCGTCGCCGAACCAGTAGCGGTAGATCCGGGCCCGCCCGGCTGCTGCTGCGCTTTCCAACGCCTGGCGGTAGAAGTGCCCCTGGATGCCGTCCACGGAAATGGCGGTGCCGAGCTCGGCCTTCCAGCCGCTGCTTTCCAGCGTGCCGTACTGTTCGATGGCCAGCGCGACCGGTCCGGGCGTGTCGATCATCTCCAGCCGCGGCGTCACACCGGTGGCCTCGACCTTCTTCAGCTGCTTGCGGGTGTTCTGGCGCAGGTTCTTGCCGCGGCCCTCCCAGTAGGCCTCGAAACCGGTCTCGACGTCGACCCAGGCCGTGTCGATGTAGTGCTGGTGGCGCAGCCGCGCGC
>NZ_JBFUMO010000320.1:0-6717 GCF_054049355.1 Roseateles sp. P5_E11
GGCGAACATGGGCGAGGTCAATGTCCCGCGCGATGAACGTGAGGCAGTGAAGGCGATCGATATCCAGGCATTGCGCGACGTGGTCGACCAGTGCCTGCTTGAGGAGCGTGCCTTCGCCTTGAGGGAACTTCGGCTCGAGAGCTGTGGACCGTACGTCTACACCAAGCTCCGGGCGTACGAGCAGGCATTGCGTGACCACGCTGCCGCGAAGGCAGCGAAGAAGCGCGAGACGACCGGATACAGCGCCCGCCGCGCGGGCAGTGACCTGATGGCTGCGGTCGAGGCGATGAAGCAGCGCGTGAAGACTGAGGAACAGGAAGACCAGCTCTTCCATGTCGACGACATGATCTCGCCGCCCGTGCTGTTGAACGAGCATCTGAGTGTTCGCGTCAACTACCACTGGCGCCGGGCGATCGAGGACGAGTGGACCTTCGGCAGCATCACGTTTCTCCACGACGTCGACATGCAGCCCGACTACAGCGTGTCGCCGCCCAGCCGCAAGCCCAGTGCTGCGAAGCAGGCGGAGGCGCGGCGGGAGAAGTTCCATGGCGAATGGGAGCAACTGATGAGGCAGGCGCTCTACTCGGTAAAGGAGTTTTTCAGGAAGGGCGGTGTTGGCGAGGCGATACCGAAGACATTCCGGGCCAGGTCGGACGGCCACCCGCGAATGCYGAACAACTTCAGCTGCAAGTTCTGGCAGGAGCCGCCAACGGCGTGAAGCCGGAATGGCGGCGCCGTCCGGCACCGTCAGAAAGGCAGCTCAGCGTCTTCGTCCAGGTGCAGTGCACGACGTACCTGCTCAGGGGCGCCGGCCTTTTGCGGGTCATCGACTATGACGTGGAGCCGGATGCGGCGGGTGCCCATGCCGCGCAGGCCGGGGTGAACCTGGGCGGGAATCGGACGAAGCCAGATCGAGAGGCCGGTGGGTACGCGAGCCGGCGTGGCGAGGTGGACCTCGTCGATCTTGTCGGTGTAGTCGATCCCGCGTAGGTCGGCTTCCAGGACAAATCGTTCGTCAAAGCGCTTGGGTTCCATGGTGTTCAGTGGCGTGTCGCCCGCGCGGGTCGCTTCGGGCGACGGCAATACAGGATGAGGTCGTGCAGACCTTCGTGCTCGTCCGCGAGCAGTCCGCTGCGCACAGTCCAGGTCTGCTTGTCGGGCCAGTAGTCGATGTCTTCGTCGTGCGCGCGCACGACCAGGTGGCCGTCAGGGGCAACGCTGAATTCGATCCCCGCCTGCATCAGCCAGTGTGCAGCGCCGGGTGCCGGAGGTGGTTCATGGCGCGCGCGCGTCAGATCCTCGATGGCCAGCATGACCTTGACGCACTCGTCGTAGCTCAGGCTGGCGACGTGGGCCGCTTCCGGCGGAATGCTCAGCAGGCGCGCCATCCAGCCGTAGGCCTCGCCGCGGGTCATGCACGCTGGCGGTTGCCACATCGCGTCAAACAGGCGATGGGTCTCGATGCGCGCGGCGCGCAGATCCTCGTTCGCCAGGCTGCCCATCGGCAGCGTGCCGTCGCTGGTGATCTGGTCGCCGCCAGGCAGCTTCACCTGGGCACCCGCCCTGTGGCACCCGACGTGGGCGTCGCAGCAGGTGCACCTCCAGATGTTCCGTTCCGCCAGCTCTGGCCGCTCTGGGTACATCTCGGCGCCCGTTACCAGCTCGACGGCCGAATGGCAGTACGGGCAGCGTTCGGGCGGACCCAGCGGGACGCGCGGTGCGGCATCGATCATGGAAAGCTCGGCGGCGTGCATCTGCGGGTGGACGTTAGCGTGCTGGATGGTGTACTGTATAAAACAACAGTATCTCACGCCACCCCTCATGTCCGCGCACCCTGTGGAGGGCATTCTGTCCCCCACGCTTTCCCCCTCCAAGCAGCTTGAGCTGCTCCTCGCACCCATGCCGGTTGCCAAGGAGCCGCCCGTGGCCGCCGCGGCGGCGCGCGCAGTAGAGCCGGAGCTGCCTGTCAATGAGAGCTCGGCATCAGCGGGCCCAGTCTGCCTGGCGTCGCCCACGCAGAACGCTGCCGACACGGCGAGCGAGTTGCCGCCGGAGCTGGTGGACTCGGTCTGGCGGGCCAGCGAACTCGGCCGCGGTCACGCCGGCTTTGTGGCCACGGGATTTGCGGCGCTCGATGCCGAGCTGCCAGATGGAGGATGGCCCTGCGGCTGCATGGTGGAGATCCTGCAGTCGCAACCCTCGCTGATCGAGTGGCGCATGGTCGGGCCCAGCCTCGCACCGCTCGTCAAGGGCGGCCGGTCCGTCGTCGTCATCGGCCCGCCGCGGTTGCCACACCTGCCTGGCCTGCGCCATCTGGGGCTGGACGAGAACTGCCTGGTCTGGATCAAGGCCGACAAGCCGTCGGATCGTCTGTGGTCGGCCGAGCTGCTGCTGCGTGCGAATGCCGCGGCCGCGGTGCTGGCGTGGTTGCCGCACAGCCTTCCCGGCCAGTTGCGGCGCCTGCAGGTGGCGGCGCAGGGCTGCGAGGGGCCCGTGTTCGTCTTTCGCCCGCTGGACGCGCGCTTCGATTCGTCGCCGGCACCGCTGAGGCTGGCCGTCTCTTCGCAGCTGGACTGGCAGCTCAAGGTGGAAATCGTCAAGCGCCGCGGGCCTGCCCATGAATCGCCGCTGCTGCTGGACTCGGTTCCAGGTGGCCTCAATCACGTGCTGACGCCGCGCATGCGCCGGCCCAGCCTCATCGTTCGAAGCAAGGAGGTCCGACGCCATGTTGTGGGTCGCCCTCACAACCCCGCTCACACCGCTGCCGCCCGCCTCGCCGAAGAAGTCCTCGCCCGCGCTGCCGCCAGCCTCCGCTGAGGCTCTGCGCGGCATCGCGCTGTGGGCTCTGACGTTTTCACCGAGGGTGGCGCTGGTGGAGGGGTGCGCCGTGGTGCTGGAAGTGCAGGGCAGCTTGCGGCTTTTCCGCGGGCTGGATTCGTTGAAGGCACGCATCGCCGCCGAGGCACCGCAGCTGGGCGTGGTGAGCACCGGCTGGGCGCCGACCGCGATGGCGGCGCTCGTGCTGGCACGCTGCGGGGTCAACCTCGACGGCCGGCCGCTGACGGCAGTGCTTGATGATCAGCTGCTGCCAGCACTGAGCGCTGCAGCCAAGCATGTGGCGACGCTGACGCATGCGGGCATCAGCACGCTGGGCCAGCTCAGGAAGCTGCCACGCAATGGCATCAGCCGACGATTCGATGAGTCGCTCCTGGTAGCCCTGGACCAAGCGTATGGCTTGCGGCCGGAGGCCTTCAAGTGGGAACAGATCCCCGAAGACTTTTTTGCGCGTGTCGAGCTGCCGGCCCGAGAGGACCAGGCCGAAGCACTGATGGCGTACGCCAAACCGCTGCTGATGCAGATGTGCGGATGGCTGGGCGCGCGGCATTCCGGCGCCGAGGGATTCCGACTCACGTGGATCCACGACTCCATGCGCGCCAAGGATGTCGGGGACTGCGGTGAGCTGGTCATCCGGTCGTCCACGGCCGGACGCGATGTGGGCCAGTTCAGCAAGCTCCTGTCGGAACATCTGGGCAAGACCGAGTTGGCGGCACCGGTCGGCGAGCTCAGGCTTGAGGCGGTTGGCGTCGAGCGCGTCACGGAACAAAGCCTGTCGTTGCTGGCCAAGTCATTGAGCGCCGGCGAAGCACTCGTTCCCGTGCTTGAGCAGATCGCTGCGCGGCTGGGCGAGGATCACGTGGTCCAGCCTTACGAGCTCGACGATCACAGGCCCGAGCATCAGACCCGTTGGGATGTGATGGCCAAGCGACGTGCACGCCAGCCGCGTCTGGCAGAGCCTCTGCCAGCACCCACCTTCCTGTTCCCCGAGCCGAAGCGGCTCGCCATGCAGAACGAGCGCCCGCAGTACCAGGGCCCGCTGTTCCCCATCCTGGGCCCAGATCGGGTCGAGGGCGGATGGTGGGACCGGGTGCCGGGTGAGGCGGGTGTGCCCGGTACGACGCGCCATGTCGCGCGCGAATATTGGATCGCCGTGTCCAAGGTGGCCGGGCCGCTGTGGATCTTCAGCACGCGGCAGGACGATGGCACGCCGGCCTGGTATCTGCACGGCACGTTCGGCTGAGGCCATGGAGCCGCGATGGCCGTGCTCCCCGATTACGCCGAGCTTCGGTGCGTCAGCAATTTCAGCTTCCTGGAAGGAGCGAGCTGGCCGCAGGAACTGGTCGAGCACGCCAAGCAACTGGGCTACTCGGCCATCGCGATCACGGACATGTGTTCGATGGCCGGCGTCGTGCGCGCGCACGTGGAGGCCAAAGCCCAGGGACTGAAGCTGCTGGTTGGCTGCCAGTTCGCCGTCACCTGCGACTTCCCGTTCACGCTGGTGGTGCTGGCCTGCAACCTCAACGGCTACGGCAACCTCTGCCAGCTCATCTCCAGGCTGCGGCGCCGCTCGGAAAAGGGCACCTATGAGATGACACCCGAGGACGTGACGCCGGGCTCGCTGGACGACTGCGTCGTCATCGCGTGCCCAACGCGTCATGCCCTGCCGCCAGCGCTGATGCGGCTCGGGCGCTGGCTGCTCACGCATTTCACTGGCCGGGTCTGGTTTGGCCTGGACCTGCTGCGACGCGCCGACGACGAGATCCGGCTGCTGCGCATGCGCGACATCAGCGCAGATACAGAGATCCCGCTCGTGGCCGTCGGCAACGTGACCATGCACCAGCGCGGCCGGCGCGCGCTGCTGGACGTCATGACGGCCACGCGCATCGGCAAGCCGTTGACCGAGTGCGGCCGGGCGCTGGAGATCAACGCCGAGCGCCACTTGCGAACGCGCGGACGGCTGGCGCGGACCTTCCCGGCCCACCTGCTGGAGCAGACGCTCAAGGTCGCGGCGCAGTGCGACTTCAGCCTCGACGAAATTGGCTACCAGTACCCCGCTGAGGTGGTTCCCGCCGATGAGACCGCCAACAGCTACCTGCGCAAGATCACCTACGAAGGCGCAGGCAGGCGGTGGCCGGATGGCATCCCAGCGACGATCAGCGAGCTGATCGAGCGCGAGCTGGCGTTGATCGAGGAGCTGAAGTACGAGCACTACTTCCTCACCGTCGCGGACATCGTCATGTTTGCTCGCCGCGAGGGGATCCTGTGCCAGGGACGCGGCTCGGCAGCCAACAGCGTCGTTTGCTACGCCTGCGGCATCACCGAAGTGGACCCGGCGCGGATGAACGTCCTGTTCGAGCGCTTCATCTCCAAGGAGCGTAACGAGCCGCCCGACATCGATGTGGACTTCGAGCACGAGCGCCGCGAAGAAGTCATCCAGCACATCTACAAGAAGTATGGCCGGGAGCGCGCCGCGCTGACGGCCGTCGTCATCAGCTACCGCGTGAAGTCGGCGCTCAAGGACGTCGGCAAGGCCCTGGGCTTCGAGCTGCCACTGCTGGACCAACTCAGCGGCAACTACGGCTGGTGGGACAGCGCCGAGCTGGACACGACGCGCCTGTCCGAGGTCGGCCTGGACATCGAGGACCTCGGCGCACAGCAGCTCATCGCGCTCGTGCGACAGCTCCTGTCCATGCCGCGGCACATGTCGCAGCACCCGGGTGGCTTCGTCCTGACGCAGGGGCCGCTGTCACGCATCGTGCCCATCGAGAACGCGTCGATGGATGACCGCACGATCATCCAGTGGGACAAGGATGACATCGACGTGCTGGGGCTGCTCAAGGTCGACGTGCTGGCGCTCGGCATGTTGACGGCGGTCCGCAAGGCACTTGCAAACATCAGCGAGACGCTGGGCTACCCGTTCTCGGTGCAGGACATCCCCGCAGAGGATCCGGCCACCTACGCCATGATCTGCGAAGCCGACACGGTGGGCACCTTCCAGATCGAGTCACGGGCCCAGCGCAGCATGCTGCCGCGCATGCGCCCGGTCTGCTTTTACGACCTCGTCATCGAGGTCGCCATCGTCAGGCCCGGCCCCATCGTGGGGAACATGGTCCACCCCTACCTCAGGCGCCGCCAGGGCAGGGAGCCGGTCACGTATCCCAGCAAGGCTCTGGAGGCTGCCCTTGGCCGCACGCTCGGCGTGCCGCTCTTCCAGGAGCAGGTCATGCAGGTCGCGATGATCGCGGCGGGCTACACCGGCGGCGAGGCCGATGCGCTGCGGCGCGACATGGCGGCCTGGAAGCACAAGGGAGGCCTCAAGAAGCACTACGAGAAGATCGTGAATGGCATGGCCGCGCGCGGCTATGACCCCAGGTTCGCTGAAGACATCTTCAAGCAGATCGAGGGCTTCAGCGAGTACGGCTTCCCGGAGAGCCACGCCGCGAGCTTTGCGCTGATCGTCTACGTCAGCTGCTGGATCAAGCGGCACTACCCGGCGCAGTTCCTGACCGCCATCATCAACTCGCAGCCGATGGGCTTCTACCAGCCGGGTCAGCTCGTGCGCGACGCGCGGCAGCACGATGTTGATGTGCTGCCGGTGGACGTCATGTACTCCGACTGGGACTGCACGCTGGAGACGCACAGCCACGGCCAGGTTGTGCGGCTGGGTCTGCGGTTGGTCGACAAGCTCAAGAAGGCCTCCGCCGACGCAATCAGCGCCGAGCGAAGACGGGCGCCGTTCGACAGCGCCGAAGACCTGGCCGTGAGGACCGGCCTCAACCAGCACCAGATGACCTGCCTGGCCGCGGCGGATGCGCTGACGAGCCTGTCAGGCCATCGTCGCCAACAGGTGTGGGACGCCGCGGCGCCGAGGCTCATGCC
>NZ_JBFUMO010000321.1:0-9160 GCF_054049355.1 Roseateles sp. P5_E11
TCAATGAGCTGGTCAGCCATTCCTTGCTGCAGGCCGGCGGCGATGCCGAGCCGCGCTACCGCATGCTGGAATTGCTGCGCCGCGGGGTGCTCGCAGGCGTGGACGCGGCCGAGCAGCGCGGTGCGCGCGGCACGCTGCGCGCGGCGTTGTGTGACTGGGCACTTGCGCTGGGCCTGCAAGCGCCGATCACGGCGTGGGCGCCACGGCGCGAGCAGGCTCGCGCCCTCATCGCCGGTGCCGTCGACGATGGCGACGCCACCGCGGGTGTGCGCCTGGCGCTGGCCATGCGCCCCTGCTGGGAAAGCGACGGCGTGGACCGCACGCTGGTGGACCAGCTCGGCCTGCTGCTGCAACTCGCACCCTGCTCCGCCGGCCATGAGCTGCGCGCGCAACTGGCCTTCACACACGGCGACCGCGCCCTCGCGCTGGCCGAGGCCGAGCGTGCGCTGCAACTGGCTGGCAGCGACCCCGTCGCCCGCGCACCGGCTCTGGTGCGCCGTGCCTGGGTGCTGCTGGCCGGCGACAACCGCGAGCAGGGCCAGACCCGCCCGCTTGAAGAAGCTATCGGCCTGGCCCGGCGCGTCGGCGACGTGGCCACCGAGGCACGTGCCTGGCAGCAACTGGCCGCCATCGCCGTGTCGCGTGGCCAGCCCGCGCAGGCCGAGGCGCTGTACGCCCGCGCCCAGGAGCTGTGGGAGGCGGTCGGCCACTCGCGCCAGGCCGCCGCAAGGCTGCGCAACCGCGCCCAGTGCCTGATCGAGCTGGGCGACATCGCCACCGCGCTGGGCTGGATCACCGCCTGCCAGCGGCTGGCCGAGGCCGATGGCGACGGCGTGGGCCAACTCGACGCGGCCATCTCGCTCGCCATGGTCCACGAAGCCCGCCGCGACTGGCCGGCCATGCTCGCGGCGGCTCGCCAGGCCTTGCGCATCGCGCATGGGCGTCAGCATCTGCACGCGCGGGCCCTGACGCTGCAGCTCTTCCCTCGGCCGCTGGCACGGCTGCGCCACCCCGAGCAGGCGCTGCAGCTGGCGGCCTTTGCCGAGCAGTACTGGCAGCGCCATCTGGGCGCCCTGGGCTCGCGTGAAGCCCGCGCGCTGGCGCGTGTGCGCCGCCTGGCCGGCGCCCAACTCAGCCGTGACGGCGCCAAGCTGGCCTGGGCCTCCGGGCAAACCCTGAACCTCGCAGAAGCCCTGGCCTTGGCTGGGGCGTGACGAACGGGCGGGCAAGCCACCCTTCGCTAGCATCGAAGGTTTTGGTCTTCCCAACACCCGCCTCCATGCATCGTCTGAACGCCGCCCCCGCCCTGCTGCTGGCCGCAGCCCTGGCCGCGAACGCACAAGAAGCGCCCAAGCCTGCCGCGCCGGCCGCGTCCGCGGTCTGGAATGTCAACACGCCGCCCGGCGTGGCCAAGACGGCCAACATCGACGTGAAGAGCGGCACCTGGATGAGCGTGGACGTCAGCCCCGACGGCAAGACGATCGTGTTCGACCTGCTGGGTGACCTGTACACGCTGCCGATCGGCGGCGGCGAGGCCAAGGCGCTGACCCACTCCATCGCGTGGGAACACCAGGCCCGCTTCTCGCCGGACGGCAAGCAGATCGCCTTCCTCAGCGACGCCGGCGGCGGCGACAACATCTGGGTCATGAACATAGACGGCAGCGGCGCCCGCGCCGTGACCAAGGAAGACTTCCGCCTGCTGAACAACCCGGTCTGGCACCCCAGCGGCAAATACCTGCTGGCACGCAAGCACTACACCGGCACGCGCAGCGCGGGCTCGGGCGAGATCTGGCTCTTCCATGTCGACGGCGACGCCGCGAAGAACAAGGGCGTGCAGCTCAACGAGAAGCCCAACTGGCAGAAGGACCTCGGCGAGCCGGCCGTGTCGCCGGACGGCAAGTACCTTTACTACTCGCAGGACACGACACCCGGAAAGACCTTCGAATACAACAAGGACAGCAATGGCGAGATCTACAAGATCTTCCGCCAGGACCTGGGCGACGGGTCGGTCGAGGCCTTCGTTCAAGGCCCCGGTGGCGCGGTGCGGCCCACGCCCTCGCCGGATGGCAAATACCTGGCCTTCGTGCGCCGCGTGCGCAACCAGAGCACGCTGTTCCTGAAGGACCTGAGCACCGGTGTCGAGCGCCCGGCCTGGAGTGGCCTGTCACGCGACCTGCAGGAGATCTGGGCGATGTGGGGCGTCTACCCCAGCTTCGCGTGGATGCCTGGCTCCAAGGAGATGGTCGTCTGGGCCGAGGGCAAGATCTGGCGCGTCGACCCCTTCAAGGGCACGGCTGCCGACATTCCCTTCCACGTGAAGGACACGCGCGAGCTGCGCGAACCGATGCGCTTTGCGCAAGACGTGTCCCCGGCGAAGTTCGCCGTGCACCAGTTGCGCGGTGCCCAGGTGTCGCCGGACGGCAAGCGCGTCGTCTACTCGGCCCTGGGCTCGCTCTACGTCAAGGATCTGCCGGACGGCACGCCGCGCCGGCTGACCAAGCAAGACGAGTCGTTTGAGTTTGCGCCTCAGGGAGCTATCCGCCGCCTGGACATCGCCTCCGGCAAGGAGACCGTGCTCGTCAAGGAGCCGGGCAAATACCTGGAACCGCGCCTGTCGCCGGACGGCAAGCAGGTGGTCTACCGCAAGGTCAAGGGCGGCGGCCTGACCAGCCCCTGGCACAGCCTGGACACCGGCCTCTACCTCGCCGTGGCCGATGGCTTGGGCAAGCCCGAGCGGATAGCCAAGGAGGGCAGCGGCGCGCAGTTCGGTGCGAAGAGCGACGAGCTCTTCTTCACGAAGACGAGCAGCACCAGTGAGGTCGAGCAGCGCTTCTCGCTGACGCGCCTGAACCTGCGCGACCATAGCGAGACCGAGGTGGCGCGCAGCGACGCGGCGGCCGAGTACAGCGTGTCACCCGACGGCCAGTGGCTGGGCTTTGTCGAACGCTTCCATGCCTATGTGACGCCGCTGCCAAAYGTGCAGGGCCAGTCGGGCAAGACCATCACGGTGGGCGCCAAGATGGACGCGCTGCCGGTGCGCCAGCTCGACGTGAACGCCGGCTCGGCGCTGCACTGGAGTGGCGACAGCAAGAAACTGCATTTCACGCTGGGTGATGAGCTCTTCACCGCGAGCGCCGAAGGCAAGGACAAGGCAACCAGCCAGAAGATCGGCTTCGAGCAGGCCAGCGACAAGCCCACGGGCAAGGTCGCACTGACCGGCGCCCGCGTCGTGACGATGAAGGGGGATGAAGTCATCGAGGGCGGCACGGTCCTGGTCGACGGCAACCGCATCGTGGCGGTCGGCAAGGACGTCGCGATTCCCGCGGACGCCAAGCGCATCGACGCCAGCGGCAAGACCATCGTGCCCGGCTTCATCGATGCCCACTGGCATGGTTCCATGAACGACTCGGGCCTGATCCCGCAGCAGAGCTGGGTCAACCTCGCCTCGCTGGCCTTCGGCGTGACGACGCTGCACGACCCGTCCAACCTGAGCTCGGCCATCTTCACGCAGGCCGAGATGCAGCGCGCCGGCCTCGTGCTGGGCCCGCGCATCTACTCGACCGGCACCATCCTCTACGGTGCCCGCACGCCCTTCTATTCCAACGTCAACAGCCTGGACGACGCGCTGACCCACCTGAACCGCCAGAAGGCCGAAGGCGCCATCAGCGTCAAGAGCTACCAGCAGCCGCGCCGCGACCAGCGCCAGCAGGTGCTGGAGGCCGCACGCCAGACCGGCATGATGGTGGTGCCCGAAGGCGGCTCGCTATTTCAGCTGAACATGAGCATGATCGTCGACGGCCACACGACGGTGGAGCATGCGCTGCCGCTGGCCGAGGTCTGGGACGACGTCAAGCAGCTGTGGAGCCAGAACGCCGTGGGCTACACGCCGACGCTGAACGTCGGCTACGGCGGCCTGTTCGGCGAGAACTATTGGTATGCCCGCACCGACGTCTGGAAGCACCCGCTGCTGAGCCGCTACGTGCCGCGCACCGTGCTCGAGCCGCGCTCGATTCGCCGCGAGACCGCGCCCGAGGAAGACTTCAACGTCATCCGCGTGGCCCGTACCGCGACCGCGCTGTCACGCGCTGGCGTCAACACCTCCATCGGCGCCCACGGCCAGCGCGAAGGCCTGGGCACGCACTGGGAGATGTGGATGTTCGTCATGGGCGGCATGACGCCGCATGAAGCCCTGCGCACCGCCACCATCAACCCGGCGCGCAACTTCGGCTTCGAGAAGGATCTGGGTTCGCTGGAGCCCGRCAAGCTGGCCGACCTGGTCGTCATCAACGGCAACCCGCTGGCCGACATCCGTCAGTCGGACCGCATCGCCCAGGTCATGCAGAACGGCCGCCTGTTCGACGCGATGACGATGAACCAGGTCGCCCCGGTGGCCAAGGCGCGCAAGCCGCTATTCTTCGAAGGCGCCGACGGCCAGACCATGCCCATCGACAGCGAGGCCCTGGAGTCGGGACACTTCGGCGACTAACTCCGCTGCAGGCGCCGCCTGGCCAACAGCACGGCGGCACCGCACAGGGCCATCAGCAAGGTGCCCGGCTCGGGCACAGGCGCGGCCTGCAGGTAGTTGAATCCCGAGCCCGAGGTCAGCGTCACCTGGTTTTGCGGCACGCCGTTCAGAGAGACCGTCATGCCGCCCCAGCGCAGCGTGTGCCCCAGGTCGAAGGCGGCCGTGGCCAAGGCGCCGCCCTGACCGTTGTATGAGGTCTGGGCCGAGGCTTCCAGCTCCACATACAGGGGCAGCATCTGGCCGGTGTTGATGGTGGCCGTGCCGTGCAATATCCCGATGGGATCACCCACATAGCCGTGGATGGCCAGCGTCGGGGAGTTGTTGTACAGATGCCCCCCAGCGCCCAGGTCGAAGGCGCCACCACCCACGTCGGCGCGCACCTGCCAGTTCGCCGCAGCCTCATTGGACGCGCCGACACTGAAGCTGCCACTCAGCAGCAGATCGAACTGCACGACCACCTGGGTGCCCGCGGCAACCCCGGCCAGATCCAGCTTGAAATCGTCGCGGAAGGTCGCCCGCGCCAGGCTGTTCAGGCTGCCCGTCGAGGTGCCGTCCATCTTCAGGGTGCCGGCCTGTGCGAAGGCATGGGCGGCGCCGCTGGAATTGAAGCCGCCGGTCACGAGGCCGCTGCTCAGTTCAGCGGTGCTGGGCTGGGTCAGCAAGGTATTCACCGGGCCGGTGCCGCCGAAGAAATTCGGGTTCACACCCAGCTGCACCGTGACACTGGTGACGGCTCCGGCGGGGGCCGCCAAGGAGGCAATCGCTAGGGCAAGCGCGGCGCGGATGGGCAACATGGCGGCTCCTCATAAATGATGAGCCGCGAGTCTGCCCCTAGCTGCTTGCGCGGACAGCCCCCTAGATGTGCATAGAATCCTCACTCGTCAGGAGAGCGCCCCGCTGAAGTTGGGGGCCGCCGAAGGCGCAGGGTCTAGCGATCCGAACGCTCAGGCAAAAGGACTGACAAACGTCTTGAGTGGGCGCCACCAGTGGCAGACACTCCCGACGTTCCTCACTGGAGAGAAGCCGACCCTGGAGTCGGCTCACCGAAGGGGCAAGCTTGCGCGGGACTGCACACCGCCTTGTCAATCTCTCAGGTACCAGGGACAGCGAGGACATCCAAACCCGAATTTCGTCGGAGCACTTGATGTCCTCTTTGCTGCAAACGCCCCTGCACGCCCTTCACGTCGAACTCGGCGCCAAGATGGTGCCCTTCGCCGGCTACGACATGCCGGTGCAATACCCCGCCGGCGTGATGGCCGAGCACAAGCACACGCGAGCGGCCGCCGGCCTGTTCGATGTGTCGCACATGGGCCAGGTGCGCCTGGTCGGCTCGGATGCCGCCGCTGCGCTCGAGACCCTGGTGCCGGTCGATATCGTCGACCTCGGCGTCTTCAAGCAGCGTTATGCCCTCTTCACGAACGACCAGGGCGGCCTGCTGGACGACCTGATGGTCTGCAAGCGCCCCGACGACCTGTTCGTGGTGGTGAACGCCGGCTGCAAGGAGCAGGACATTGCTCACATGCAAAAGCACATCGGCTCGCGCTGCGAGGTCATTCCCGTGCCTGAGCGCGCGCTGCTGGCGCTGCAAGGCCCGCTGGCCGTCGACGCGCTCAGCCRCCTGATTCCCGGTGTCGAAAAGCTGACCTTCATGACCGGCGGCTTCTTCTATGTCGACGGCATTGACTTCTTCCTGACCCGCTCGGGCTACACCGGCGAGGATGGCTTCGAAATCTCGGTCCACCAGGATCACGCGATCGCCTTCGCCCGCAAGCTGCTGGCGCAACCCGAGGTCAAGCCCATCGGCCTGGGCGCGCGCGACTCGTTGCGCCTGGAAGCCGGCCTGTGCCTCTACGGCCACGACATCAACGAGACGACCACGCCGGTCGAAGCGGCCATCACCTGGGCCATCCAGAAGGTGCGCCGCGCTGGCGGCGCGCGTGCCGGTGGCTATCCCGGCACGGCCATCATCGACGAGCAACTGGCCAACGGCGCGGCGCGCAAGCGCGTGGGCCTGGTCGGCAAGGAACGCATGCCCGTGCGTGAGGGCGCCAAGATCGTGTCGGCCGACGGCACCGAGATCGGCACCGTCACCAGCGGCACACTCGGCCCCACGGTCAACCAACCGGTGGCACTCGCCTATCTCGACAAGGCGCATACCGCCGCTGGCACCGAAGTCTTCGCCATCGTGCGCGACAAGCGCACGCCCATGGTTGTTTCCGCCACCCCCTTCACCCCCAACCGCTACTACCGCGGCTAATCCACTCGGAGCCTGAACGATGAGCATCAAGTACACCCCCGATCACGAATGGCTTGACGTCCACGGCGACGGCACGGCGACGGTCGGCATCACCGTGCACGCGCAGGACGCGCTGGGCGACGTGGTCTTCGTGGACCTGCCCGAAGTGGGCAAGACCTATGCCGAGAAGGAAGTCGCCGGCGTCGTCGAGTCCGTCAAGGCCGCCGCCGACGTCTACATGCCCGTGGACGGCGAAGTCGTCGAGGTCAACGAAGCCCTGCGCGACGACCCGGCCCTGGCCAACACCGACCCGCTCAAGGCCGGCTGGTTCTTCAAGGTCAAGCTGAGCAATCCCAGCCAGCTCGATGCCCTGATGGACTCGACCGCCTACGACGCCCTGTTGAAGACCCTGTAAATCCTCGAAGCAAGACCCGCCATGCCGACGCCGCTTTCCCATCTCGAAGACGCCTCCGAATTCCACGCCCGCCACATCGGGCCGGATGCCGTCGATGAATCCCTGATGTGCGCCGCCGTGGGCGTGGCCAGCCGCACCGCGCTGATCGACGCGGTCGTGCCCAAGTCCATCCGCCGCGCCCAGGGCATGAAGCTGCCCGCGCCCATCACCGAGGCCGGTGCGCTGGCCGAGTTGAAGCTGATCGCCGGCAAAAACAAGGTCTACAAGAGCTTCATCGGCCAGGGCTACTACGGCGTGCACACGCCGGGCGTCATCCTGCGCAACATCCTCGAGAACCCCGCCTGGTACACGGCCTACACGCCCTACCAGGCCGAGATCTCGCAGGGCCGCATGGAAGCCATCCTGAACTTCCAGACGATGGTGACCGACCTCACCGGCATGGACATCGCCAACGGCTCCATGCTGGACGAGGCCACCTCGGCCGCCGAGGCCGTCACGCTGGCCAAGCGCGGCGTGAAGAGCAAGAGCAACACGCTGATCGTCGCTGGCGACGTGCACCCGCAGACCATCGAAGTCATCCAGACGCGCTGCGCGCCGTTGGGTATCGACGTGAAGGTCGGCATGGCGCCCGCGCTGATGGCCGAGAACGACTACTTCGCCGTCGTCTGCCAATACCCCAGCACCACCGGCCTCATCCATGACCTGAAGGTATTTGCCGACCAGGCCCACGCCAAGAGCGCCGCCTTCATCGTCTGCACCGACCTGCTGGCGCTGACGCTGCTGGTCTCGCCCGGCGAATTCGGCGCCGACATCGTGGCCGGCAACAGCCAGCGCTTCGGCATGCCCATGGGCGCCGGCGGCCCGCACGCCGCCTTCCTGGCTTGCAAGGACGAATTCAAGCGCTCCATGCCGGGTCGCTTGGTCGGCGTCAGCAAGGACGCGCAAGGCCACCCGGCCATGCGCCTGGCGCTGCAGACCCGCGAGCAACACATCCGCCGCGAGAAGGCCACCTCCAACATCTGCACGGCGCAAGTGCTGCCGGCCGTCGTGGCCAGCATGTACGCGGTCTATCACGGCCCGCAAGGCCTCAAGCGCATCGCCGAACGCGTGGCCAGCTACACGGCCATCCTGCACGCCGGCCTGACGCGCATGGGCGCCAAGGTCGTCACGCCGCATGTGTTCGACACGCTGCTCGTGGAGTGTGATCCTGCCCCCGTCATGGCCAAGGCCGTGGCCGCGCAAACCAACCTGCGCAAGATCAGCGACAAGCACGTCAGCATCGCGCTGGACGAGACGACGACGCGCGCCGACATCGAGGCGATCTGGAGCTGGTTCGCACCCGCTGGTGCGGCCGTGCCGACCGTCGCCGAGTTCGCCGCCGGCGTCGACAGCCTGATCCCGACGCACTTGCGCCGCAGCAGCGCCTACCTGACCCACCCGGTCTTCAACACCCACCACAGCGAAACCGAGATGCTGCGCTACATCCGCAGCCTGTCGGACAAGGACCTGGCGCTGGACCGCAGCATGATCCCGCTGGGCTCCTGCACGATGAAGCTCAACGCCACGGCCGAGATGATCCCCATCACCTGGCCGGAGTTCGCGGGCGTGCACCCCTTTGCGCCGCAGGACCAGCTGGCCGGCTACACCGAGCTGGACCAGCTGCTGCAGAACTGGCTGACCGAGTGCACCGGCTATGCCGGCATCAGCCTGCAGCCCAATGCCGGCTCGCAGGGCGAGTACGCCGGCCTCTTGGCCATCAAGGCCTGGCATGAATCGCGCGGTGAAGCGCAGCGCAACGTCTGCCTGATCCCCGAGAGCGCCCACGGTACCAACCCGGCATYGGCCCAGATGGTGGGCATGCAGGTCGTCGTCACCAAGTGCGACAAGGAAGGCAATATCGACCTGGTCGACCTGAAGGCCAAGTGCGAACTGCACGCCGCCAAGCTGGCCGCCATCATGATCACCTACCCCTCCACGTATGGCG
>NZ_JBFUMO010000322.1:0-6643 GCF_054049355.1 Roseateles sp. P5_E11
GGCCAAGACCGGGCTGCCGACGCCCACCGATCACGAGCAGCTTTTCGAATCCGTCACGGCGGGCGGAGAGCAGCGCACGTACCACCTTCACAAGTGGTCCAGCTATTTCTCGGGCCGGCATGTGCCGAGAAGCGTCCTCCCGGTCGTCGAGGCGTCCTTCCCGGGCGCCAGCGCATGCTTAACTAACCCGCTGTGGTCAGCTCTGACTGCGGCTTCGCTGACAAGACGGGAGCTGGAATCACTGATAGCCGGGCTCGACCCGGACATCCAGCTTTTGGTCAAGCGTCGCGGAAGCCAGCCATCCCGCCTCCGATCCGGAGAGGTCGTCATCGACGGCGTTCTCGCTGCCGCGCTCGAGCGCCGCGCGGGGCTGGACGCGCTTACCGCGGCTGTGATCATGCTGCGCATGGCCAATGTCAGCCAGCAACCAGCCGTAGCCTACGAATGGAGTCGCAGCGTGCTGCGCATGCTGGTCGTCCTCGGAGAGCTGTTCACACAGAGGGGTATCGCGCGACCGCTCTTCGAGCTCGTCGAGGAGCGCCTGCTGCCCATGGCAGTGCATGACGGCGCGATGCTGGGATTCTTCGCGTTCAGCTACCTAGACGTCGCTGACCGCTACGCGCAGATGGTGCGGTACATCCGGGGCTTGGAGAACATACGCACAGCGGCCCTGCCCCGCCTTCGGCAGCGAATCCTCGACGGCCACCACGGCTTCGACTGCCTGTTTGCCTTCAATCCGTTTCGTGCGGTGTCGCTTTGCCGCGATCACGCCGGCTCCATCGCAAACCCCCACTGCAGGCCACATCTTTGGAGCTGGAACATGCTTTCCGCCGGCGGACACCGCGGAATGCCGCCTGAGGACGTCTGGTCCGGCAGAAACCTGTGGGCAAGGGCCGAGGGTTCAGCGGCCTGAAGCCGAAGTCAATGTCCTACTTATGGACGCCAACCTGTTTGAGAGCTGCGTCTAGGTCCTTGGTGCCTTGCAGCGCCATCACCACAACGACGATGGCGAACAACGCTGGCAGGCCAAATCCGAGGCAGAGGTAGGCGATGGCTTTGGCCTAGATCGGGATGCCATTCGCGATCGCGATTTCGGTTGCGATCGGCGTGTAGAGATCAACGTCGGCGGCCACCTCGTCGTACGGGTGGATCGACACGATCAGTGAGTAGCGCACGGCGACGCCGGCGCGGTCACTGTCGTTCCAGTCCTTCCGCCCGCCCCAACCCGGCGGGCTTTTTCACTTGGTCTTCGCGGGCCAGAAGGACTCCACTAGGCATTGCAAATCAATGACCCGGAGCTGCACCGTCACCGCAGAGCGCGAACCTTCTCGGCGCCTTCTTCCGGGGTGGCAACCTGCATCAGTTCGACATTCCCGAACCGTGCCAGTTCGGAAAGGCGCATCTGCATGCGTGACGCATAGCCTAACGCGCTGTCTGATGGGCTATGCACGAGGACATCCTCGTTGACCAAAAGGATCGGCGACAGCGCGTTGCCGTCCATCACTTCCCGAAGAAGCCCAATTTCGAACAGCTTGCTCTGCGCCTCGCGCATGGCGTGATGAGCCTGCCGCTCCGTTGCTGGCAATGACGTGACCTGAACAATCCACCTGCTAAATGCGTAGTCAATGGTCAGATCGATCTGCGAATTCCGCGGCCTGAACCGCCGATCAAAACGGGCCTTCATCTCGGCATCGTCGGAGGCCACATAGCGTTTCATCGTTTTGAGGAACTCCGACGTTCGGACGGTCGATCGAGGAGTCTCGGCCGCGGCTTCCTCTTCGATCATCGCGTCTGCGCTGGCAAAGGCGCTCACACTGCGGACGGCCGCGTTGAGCACCTGGTCGACGTCGTATCCCCTGCATGTCATCAGCGGCGCTGCAACAAAGCCATGGAATGGCGGCACCAAATCCGCCAGAGGCATGCCTGCGGCTTGCTGGGAGGACATGTAGTCAGCGACCTGCTGCAGTACGCCCTTCGATGCGTTTCCACGTTGCCTACCGACCATCGCAACTAGTCGTTCTGGTGACAACACGCAATACGTCTTCGCCGCCATGACCACTTGCGTCGAGTCGTGCGGCTCCAAGGCGATCAACGCGACGACCCTTTCACCTGTTCCCGCGACCGGCTCCCAGAAGATTGGCCGGTACAGGGCTACGCAGGGCGGGTCTTGGTACGCTGCGCCGGGGCCTTCGAGGCTTTGCTGGAAGAGGGCCATTCGAGACGTTGGGTTGGGTTTTTTAGGCGCTTGCCGAGATGTAGCGGCAAGGCCGGAAGGCGCAACTCGATGGACGAAAGATAGTACCAAGCCATCATCAGTACGGTATCCAGCTCCGAGATTCCTGTTGTCGACTGTGTCCACTGTCGGGCTTGTCCGACCATCCAGAGCAGACGCTGCTTGTAGCTGTTGAGGCTTTGCGGAACAGCCTGCATCTTGTGGTCATGGCAACGAGTGACGACCTCGTGGACGAGAGTGTTCTCTAACGGGTGGTAGTCGATCACCCCCGCTCGAACGTTAGAGTCAGTGAAGCGCTTCATGGCCTTTGCCACCGGCTGCAGCGTGAACTCGTGATCAATCAGCCACCAGCGATTTCCGTCGAAGACGACGTTCTCGAAATGGCGGTCCTCGTTGGCGACCAGTTCGTCCCAAACGGCGCCAATCGGACCTTGAGGGGTATCGCACAGCCGCCGCCAGACCCAATCTTCCACGGCCTCAAGGCCAACTGGCCTTGCAAGAGTGTCGTCAGGCCACTGCAATTCGCTGCCGAAGCAGAGCACCTTATCGCCCATTGCTCCCGTCGCGCGCGCGGGCAGCCCTGGAAGCTGATCGCGCTGCGCAAGCACCAGCGAACCTCGAGGGACTTGCAGTTTCAAGGCTTGCGCGGCGAGAGAGCAGGCCAGCTCGGTAGCCAGAACTTCCTTGCGAGGCACCCACTTGATGCACAGCGATACGCCGGGTTCAGTATTGCCGTGGTACTGGGCCAAGCCCCGCCACACCTTGTTCTCATGTCGGCCGGGCAACAGCAGTCCGCCGCTAACCATTCGGTAGACCGGAGGCGTGCGCCACCGTTGGAGGTCTGCGGCACCGTCTGTGATCGCCACTTAGCGCCCTTTAAGTTCGCGCCGCAAAGGAAGCGGGCTTACGTCGTGATTTCGCACCTCAGCCCACTAGGCTGCAACACTGCGTTTGCCAGCCTGGCGACCTTCATAGCGCACGAATCGCCGTCTTCGTCAGCTCTTTGGGATCGACGTAGCCCGGCGCGAGCTGCGCATTGTTCGCACCATAGAGCGCGAACCGATCTGGGAGCCAGAGGGGAAACTCTCGCGCAGACAGTTCATGGTTTGGCGAGCAATCGACGGACCAGCATCGCAGCATGTACCCTGCGTTGGCCGCCCTCAATCGCACTTTGAAGACGCCGTCGACCATTCCATAGTCGGAGCGAACAAGCTCAGGTCGCGGATGATCTGGATGCGGAACAAGTTCCAGGTCGATGACCCGGCTCCACTGCGCATCTTGCTCAGCCGACTCTTCCCTCTTCGCAGGGCTGTCTTCCAGCACCATCGGATTCTCGATCCGCGTCAGCACGTAGTCTCGAAACTGTTGGTGCTCGCGATCAAAAGCACGAACGTGCCACCGCACGCCGTTGTCGACGAGTGCAATTGGCACCAGCGTCTTCTCCGTGCGACCCCGCTCAACAGACGTGTAAGCGGCGCGGACAGCCAGCCCTCTATGAATCGCGCGTGAGATCGGCGCGATTACGTCGGCCGCCGGCACTGCAAGCGGGACAGGGATGTCGCATCTAACAAGCGACTCAGTCTCCGACCCAAGGCCCTCGCCGAAGCCTTGCGAGAGCGCCGTCAAAACCCGTTGCGGCGAGTGCTTGAACAACGGTTTGAAGGTTGGCAGCGGGCGGTAGGCCTTCTGAGCTTGATCAAGTTCACAGTTCTCTGGGGCCAGCTCCCTGTAGAGGGCAATGTCTCGCGTGGCGCCCGAAGGGCCTGTCTCGAACTTTTCAGCCAGCTCCAGGCGGCGCAGCTCTCCCAGGAAATAGAGAGAGAAATCTATGTAGGCGAGCCGTTCTCGTTGCGGGCGGGCAAGTTCATCGAGGGTGGCGCGAAGAAGGGAAGAGTCGATCTCAGGCATTTTTTCCATCATACGCGTTTGGTGCCATTAAGCATCCATTTTGGATCTTTGACCAACCCAAAATGATCATGTATAGTGGCGTCCGTGGGCTCGAATGGAGACCACGACGGCACCAAAAGCAACCAACCAAGCGTAGGAGGTCCGATGAAAAGCAGCAAATAAAAAGGGCAAGCTCGAAAGCTTGCCCCTGGGGTGAACCCGRCCGAAGCCAGACTCAGATGTGGAAGTCGCGAGTGTCTTTGGCCATGCCCCGGGCGTCAAGAGTCCCGAGACGCCAGCCGGGGGGCCGTCCACTTTGGCCGGTCCTGGATGAATTCATTCGCGAGATTTTTTATGCAAATCGATACCCATGATTCGCACCATATCGGTGCGAGCAGCAACCGCCAGGGCCAAGCCATCGAGGTCCTGGACGAGAACTTCAACCCGCGCGGCGCGCGCCTCCACGACGACCGTGTGACCGGCCGTCAGATCGCCGAAGCCGCAGGCTTCAACTCCATCGACGAGGTGATCGTCCTCCAACAGCTGAACAACGGTGCGCTGGAGGAGATCCGCCCTGAAGAGCTCGTCGACCTCACCCAGCCGGGCGTGGAGCGCTTCTTCGTCATCGAGGGCGATGCGACCTACCGCCTCTTCCTGGACGGTCTCAAGCTTGAGTGGCCGCGTGCGAAGGTCAACGCCTGCACCTTGCTGCGCCTGGCCCGCAAGGGTGACGAGTTCGAGGTTGTGCAGCAGTTGAAAGATGCGCCGGACAAGGTGCTGGACGAGGACGACATGGTGGACCTGTCCCACAAGGGCACGGAGCACTTCAAGACCCGCAAGGCCAGCAAGCTGATCAAGGTGGTCTACAACGAGCAGCCGTTCGAGCTGGCCAAGGGCACCTACACGACCGAGCAGCTGATCGCCATCTTCGAGGTCGAGCCGGGCTACATCCTCGACTTGTGGGTGAACGGCAAGCTGGTCGAGCTGAAGCCCGGGGAAGAACTGAAGCTCAAGGCCGGCATGCACTTCACGTCGCATCCGCCGCGGGGGCAGTCGTCGTGAGCGCCGCGCAGCTCAGTGCGCTGCAGGCCATCGTGCCCAGCGCCGAAGCGTTCCAGGACGGGGGCCGCCTGCTGGCCTTTCTGCCTGGCCTCAAGGTCGAGACGCGCAGCGGCACCGTCGTCTGCGATGCGCTGCTCCACCCCCACGAGCACTCCGGCTACCTGACCCGGCTCTTCCTGGATCGCCAGATACCCGGCGGCAGCGCGAACAACTGGACCGCACATACGTTGGGTGGCCGCACTTGGTACGCCTGCTCGTGGCAGGGCATCGAGGCCGCGCTCCCCTGGGTGCAGATCTTGATGAACCACTTGAGGGCATTCCGATGAAGATCCACATCAAGATCACCGAGGCGCTCCTAGCACAGGTTCGCGCCGACCTGCACCGCCGCCACGCGTTCGCCTTCGAACGCGTTGGCTTCCTGACCGCGGGCGCGACGCGCCCGCGTGACGGCGGCATCCTGCTTCTCTGCCGCAGCTATCACCCGGTGGCCGACGAAGACTACGAGGCCAGCGCGACGGTTGGTGCCCAGATCGGTTCCGACGCGATGCGCAAGGCGATCGAGGCGGCGCACCCGGGCAAGTCGGCCCTCCTTCACATCCACACCCACGGCGGCCGCGGCGTACCGGTCTTCTCTAAGACTGACCTGGTCAGCGGCGCCCAGTTCGTGCCTGGCTTCTTCAACGCGCTGCCGCGCACGCCCCACGGCCTGCTTGTCCTGAGCAATACCAGCGCCAAGGGCTTGGTATGGACGGCGAAGAACGCCAAACCCCAGTACGTCGACGGGTTCACGCAGGTGGGCCGCTCGGTTCAGAAATTTGGAGATCGCTATGAGCAAGCATGACCGTCAGAGCTTCCTTGGCGCCAAGAGCGAGCAGGACCTGAAGCGCGCGAAGGTCGGCGTCATCGGCCTAGGCGGCGGCGGGTCGCATGTCGTCCAACAGCTCGCCCACCTTGGCGTCAGCAACTACGTGCTGGTCGACCCGGACACCATTGACGAGACGAATCTGAACCGCCTGGTCGGTGGAACCCTGGAAGATGTGAAGCGCGGGACTTTGAAGGTCGACATCGCCGAGCGCATGATCCGTGCCGTCGTCGCTGACGCCAGCATCGGCGCCCACCCTACACAGTGGCAAGAGGCGGCCAAGGAACTCCAGACCTGCGATGTGTTGATCGGCTGCTTGGACGCCGTGGCGGCCAAGGATCAGCTCGACAAGTTCTGCCAGCGCTTCCTGATCCCGTATATCGACATTGGCATGGACGTTCACAAGGTGGGTGCCGGCTTCCTCATTTCTGGCCAGGTGGTGCTGATCACGCCGGGGAGCCCTTGTCTGCGCTGCATGGGCTTGGTGACTGAGGAAGCGCTAGCTCAGGAGGCTCGCAACTACGGCGCCGCAGGCGGCAAGCCTCAGGTCGTGTGGCCCAACGGCGTCCTGGCATCGACGGCCGTCGGTCTTTTCACTC